>JBJMWH010000450.1:0-7881 GCA_045810245.1 Burkholderiales bacterium
AAATGAGGCGCGCGCTTGCTGTGGTCGGAGTGGAATTCCTTCGCCCCGCTTGTGAACCTGCCGCACGCCAGCTCGGAGAGCGGTATGGGTTGGGCGCCGAGCTCGCTGCTTTCTGCGTACTCGAAAATCGGCACCAGGGCCGAGAGCGCCTTGGCGACTGCATTGAGTTTGTCTTCGGTGCGGGTGCCTGTGCCGAGAAACGCCACTCCGTAAGCCTCTCTCAGGACCAGCCGTGCTGCCAGCGCGAGCGGGACGAGCGCATTGGGAAGATCCTCGGGCGCTTTGGCCGTTCTATCGCTCGTCGGCGCCGAAAAAACTGGAGGGCGAAAATCCATACCGGGACACTAGAGACAGATCACGCGCGCTGTCGGTCCGCTCGCGTACCGACCACAACGGACGTGATGCCGTCGGCCCCGACGAGGCGTTCGAGCTCGCGGTTGACGATGGCGTAGCACTCGCAGGCCGCGTTCTCCAGGCCGGTGCGGTTGAGGATGGTCACATGACCCCGGGAATAGGCAATGAACCCCGCCTTCTGCAGCAGGCCCGCGGCGACCGTGACGCTCGGGCGCCGGATGCCGAGCATCTCGGCGATGAAGCGCTGCGTCAGCATGATTTCGTCGGTCCCGGCGCGGTCGTGCGCCATCAGGAGCCACCGGCAGATCCGCTCCTCCATCGGATGCAGGCGGTTGCACATCACCGACTGCGAGATCTGGATCGTGAGCGCATGCGCAAACCGATGCACCAGGTTGCTGAGCACGCTGTTGCGTTGCAGCTCGAACCTGAAGTCGCGGACCGCCATCCGCAAGAAATCACCCTCCACCTGGATCAGCGCTTTGACGTGGCTTCGGTCCGCGTCAACCGCCGTCGACGTCCCTGCCATGCCCTCGTTGCCGACAACTCCGACCTCGATCGTGCCGCCGTCTTCGGTGCCGATCACCATGGACACCATGCCGGAGAGCGGAAAGTAGACGTGGCCCATCACGCTGCCGGCTTCGTAAAGCACGGCTTCGATGTTCAGGGGGAGCTTCTCGCAACGCGCGAGAATGCGTTCGCGGTCCGCCTCGCTTAACAGCGAGAGCAGGTGGTTGACGCCCCGGTTGTTGACCTTGCTCACTGCGCTGCCCGGAGCAAGGCGCCCGCGACGAAAGCTGGATGGATTACCCGGGTGGACCGGTCACCGGGTTTTGCTCTACCGACCATGGGCGTGTGTTCACCTTGAAGGAGCCTTGGATGGCCCTACGCCGATGGAAGGGAGGTTTCATTTGGGCGGAAGGAGAGGAAAGCCGGCCATTCCAGGCCGGGTTGCACCCACCATACGCCGATTTCAAACCTGCAGCAGGCGCTCGGATTCTTTTTTGACCACCGCATAACACTCGCAGGAGCTCGCTTCGAGGCGGTTGCGGTCGACAACCGTAAGGGTGCCGCGGGTATAGCGGATGAGGGCGGCTTTCTGCAGGTTCGTGCACAGGATCGACTGCGAGATCTGGTTCATCAGGGCCTGGCTGAAGCGCTGCAGCACGCTGCGCAGGACGCCACCTTTTTCGAGCTCCTGCATGAAATCCTTCGCCTTCATTCGCAGGGCTTCTCCGGAGGCGAGCACGCGATTTTCGCCCTTGCGATGCACCGAGCCTGCGCCGCCGGTCACGCTTGTCCTTGTTGTTATCGGTCGTAGCGCATTGAACTACGAAGGGAATTTAGCACCGGGCGGGTTGCAATCAGCGGTACGGCGGCGTACATTGGGTCGATAAGGTACGCTACCGTACCGAAACGTTGTCGGCGACGCGCACCGTGCAGCACCGAAGGTGCAGCTGTGAACCTGATCTTTTCGTATGTCCACCCGAGCAAGTCGCAGAGGTCGGTCGGCCCTTTCAAGCGCATCAGCCTGAGCGCCGACGGCATCCGCGGCGATGTCAGTACGACGGTGCTTGCTTCCTACGTCAATCACCAATGGCACGTCGAGGGACTCGACTACTTCCGCCTCGACTGCACGAGCCAGGTGGGTGTCCATTTCGAGCGCTCGCGCGAGCGCTCCGGCCGGTACGGTCCCTACGAGCGGTTCTCAGCGGTCAACGGCCTTGCATACGGCGACGATCGCGTGATCGCCTTCCTCGATTCCCGCATCGACGAGTGGCTCTATTACGACTCGGGCTATCACTGGCCGATGATGGTGATCAGCGAAGTGCGGCCGGCAGAAGCCCAGTAGCCTTTAGACAAGCTAGATCACTTCAGCGTGGCGGCGATGCGGCGGATTTCGGCCGGGGAATGCTCACCGGCGAGCGGCGTTCCGGGCATCAGGTATTTCCCCATCGAGAGTCGGCCGATCACGACCGGCTCGTAGCCGATGTCGCGGATCAGCGCCGAGGCAAGCGCGATCGCTTCGGTATCATCGCCCGCGATCGGCATGCCGACGCGGCCGGGCTGCTCGTGCGCCTGGCCCATGCTCGAATAGCCGATCGCGTTGAAGGCACGGACGAGGCGCGCACCCGGAAGCAGCTCCGCCGAAGCGAGCCCGGCGCCTTTATCGCGCGCCCAGGTGGCAATGTCGCCGTCGCGCGAGACGAACGGGTTGCAGGTGTCGATCACCACCTTGCCCTTGATCAGGTTGGCGATGTCCTTGCCGACCTCGGGAAGCGCACGATAGGGCACCGAGATCATGACCACTTCGCCGAACGCCGCGGCTTCCCGCGGCGTTCCGGCGCGCGCGTTGGCGCCGAGCTTTGCGGCGAGCGCCTTGTCGTGCTCGATTTCGCGCGACGAGAACATGACTTCGTGCCCGGCCCTGACCCACACGGCCCCAAGCGTTCCACCGACCTGGCCCGAGCCGACAATGCCGATTTTCATCTTCCGCCCCTTTTGCGCCAGAGCCGAGCGTGTCAGGCTGCCGGCGATCAGCGCCACTGCACCTGCCGCAAGAAAGGCACGCCGCTTCGAGCAGACCGGGTTCATTTTCTGGTCCTTCATGGAATCCATTGTGCCTAACGCTTCAGCACCAGAACGAGCGCGGCGAGCACCAAGGCGGCGCCGGCGAGCATCGCCGCAGTGACGGTTTCATCGAGAAAGAGCCAGCCCCACAGGATGCCGAGGACCGGGACCGCGAGGCCCACGGTGAGCGTGCGCGAGGGGCCGATGTCGCGTACCAGGCTGAAGAACGGCAGGTAGGAGAGACCGCTGCAGAGGAGGCCGAGCGCGAGCAGGGCCGCGGTGGCTTCGGGGGTCCAGGTGGAAGCCGGCGACGTGAGCGCCCAGAGCGGCGACATGAGCACGGCCGCGAAGCCGATCGTGCCGGCGGCCGCGCCCATCGCGGGAAGGCGCCCGGTGCGCTGCTTGATCATCACGCCTGCCCAGCCCCACAGCGCCGCGCCCGCGATGGCGGCCGCCGTGGCGAGGACGGTGCGGATGTTCAGCGCCACGGGGCCGAGGTTGACGATGAGCGCCACGCCGGTAAGGCCGACCACGAATCCGGCGATGCGCCCTCCGCCGAGGCGCTCGCCCAGGACCGGCGCGGCGATGACCGCCGCCGACAGCGGCACGAGTCCGTTGATGATCGCGAGATAGCCGGCCGGCAGCGAGGTCGCCGCGAACGCATAGCAGACGAAGGGCAGCACGTTGTTCACCAGGCTGAGCGCGAGGTAGTCCTTCCAGTGCTCGAGCGGCGCGATGCGTTGGCGGGCGAAGAAGACGACCCAGGGAACGACGAACAGCGCGCCGAGGAGCGCGCGGCCCTCGGCCACCGGCGCGGCGCCGAACACCGGCACCGTGACACGCAGGAACAGGAACTGCAGCGACCACAGGCTGGCGAGCAGCAGCCACCGTCCCGCGTCGTAAGCCCGCACCTCTTGCTAGAGGTACACGCGCTTCATGTTTTCCGCCGGGTAGCGCGCGCCGGCGCCCGCGCCGACCGGAGCGGCGTCCGAGATCTTCTTCAGGTCCGCTTCGGACAGCTTTACGTTCAGGGCGGCGATATTCTCGTCGAGGCGCTGCTTGCGCTTGGTGCCGGGAATCGCCACTACATCCTTGCCCTGCGCCAGCACCCAGGCGAGGACGAGCTGCGCGGGAGTGCACTTCTTCTCCTTCGCGATCGACTCGAGGCGGGCGAGAATCTCCATGTTCTTGTCGAGGTTCTCGCCCTGGAAGCGCGGATGCGCGAGGCGCCGGTCGCCCTCGGGCAGATCCTGCTTGCCGTGCACCGACCCGGTGAGGAGGCTGCGCCCGAGCGGCGCATAGGCGACCAGCGTGATGCCCAGCTCGCGCGTCGTCCGCAGTGTTTCTTCTCCCTCTGTCCTAGCCAGAAGAGAAAATTCGTTTTGCACCGCGGCGATCGGATGGACCTTGTGCGCCCGCCGGATGGTTTCCGGACGGGCTTCGGAGAGGCCGATCGCCCGCACCTTGCCTTGCTCGACCAGCTTCTTCATCGCGCCCACCGTCTCTTCGATCGGCACGTTGGGGTCGACGCGGTGCTGGTAATAGAGATCGATCCTATCGACGCCGAGGCGTTTCAGGCTCGCCTCGCAGGCCTGCACCACGTATTCCGGCCGCCCATCGACGCCCTGCTTGCCGTCGGCGCCCTTGACCTGTCCGAACTTCGTCACCACCAGCGCCTTGTCGCGCCAGCCTCCCTTGAGCGCGCGGCCGAGCAGCGTCTCGTTGTGGCCCCAGCCGTACATGTCCGATGAGTCGAGGTGGTTGATGCCGCGCTCCAGCGCGTAGTGGATGACGCCGATCGACTCCTCGTCGTCCGCGTTTCCGTAGATGCCGGACATCGACATCAGGCCGAGGCCGACCGTGGAGACTTCGAGGGCCGAGCGGCCGAGCTTGCGCTTTTCCATGGGATCCTTTCAGGCGTGCGAAATCGGAGATTGACCCTCTAATTCAGGGACAGACCACGATTATTTCCCGTTATTGCCCGCCGGAAAACGTGGTCTGTCCCTGATTTTCAAAACAGCACTTTCTTCTCTAGAACAGATCGAAGTATTCCCGCTGCTCCCATTCGCTCACCTCGAGGTTGTAGCGCGCGATCTCGGCTTCCTTGATGGTGCAGTAGTAATCGACGAACTGCCTGCCGAGCCCCTGGCACAGGGCTTCGTCCTTGCGCAGGCACTCGAGCGCCTCGGCGAGGGTGCGCGGCAGGAGCTCGGCCTTGGCCTCGTAGGGCGTGTCGGTGGGCGGTGGCGGCGAAAGTCGGCGGCTCATGCCGTCGAGACCCGAGTAGATCTGCGAGGCGAAATAGAGATAAGGATTGGCGGCAGGCTCGCCGGCGCGGTTTTCGAGCCGCGTTGCCGGGTCCTTCGCGCCGCCGATGACGCGGATCAGCGCGCCGCGGTTGTCGCGGCCCCAGAGCACCCGGTCGGGTGCGAGCGAATAGGGACGGTAGCGCTTGTAGCCGTTGATGGTCGGCGTCGCGAGCGCCGTGGCGCCGCGCGCGTGGGCGAGGAGCCCCGCGAGGTAGCTCTGTCCGAGCGGAGAAAGGATTTCTTTCTCGGATTCGGGGACGAAGGCATTTTTGCCGCCGCGCGTGAGCGACTGGTGCAGATGCCAGCCGCTCGACATCACGTTCGGCAGCTTCGGCCTGCACATGAAGGTGGCGTGGTAACCGTGCCGGCGCGCGATCTGCTTGACCGCGCTCCTGAAGAGCAGCATCGCGTCGGCCGAAGCCATCCCGGGCATCGCGCCGAGCGTGATCTCGACCTGGCTCGGCCCGAACTCCACCTCGTAAGAGCGCAGCGGCAGCCCGAGCTTCCTGAGCTGCTCGCGCAGGAGCTCGACCACCGGGTCGATGAGATCGTAGCGCTGCTCGGCGAGGAGCTGATAGCCGGTGGTGAGAAGCGAGACTTCGGGCGGCGTGCCGGGCTGGCCGGCGTCGGCCGGGCGCAGGTTCTCGTCCACGATCCTGAAGACGTGGAACTCGACCTCGAGCCCGGCGACGAATTCATGGCCAGAGGCCGAGAGCTTCTGCAGCGCGCTGCCGAGCAGGCTGCGCGTGCAGAAGGGCGCCGGTCGCCCGTCGGGAAAGCGCGCGTCGCACAGGAACCAGCCGGTCTCGGGCGCCCACGGCAGGATGCGGAAAGTGGAGGGGTCGGGGTGCAGCACGAGGTCCGCGGCGCCCTGCATCTCCGGAATGCCGATGCCGCCTCCCGGCGTGAAGGCGGGAAAGACGGTGCGGTGCGAGGTGTCCTTGAGGAGCAGCGTGCTCGTCACGGTGATGCCGCGCTCGAGCGCCGCGGCCACCTCGGCGGTCGCGAGCGTCTTGCCGCGCAGCACGCCGTGCTGGTCTGCGAACGAAAAGCGCACGGCTTTCAGGTCGTGCGCCTCGATCTCCTGCAGCGCTTCCTTCTTGTTCATCCCCAAGCCGATTTTCTCCGGCGATTCGCATCGAAGTCCTGCCAGTATTCTTGCAGCCGATCGCTCGGACCGATGCCGTCCACGGCGGGCGGTCCGGTGATCTCGCGCGCGGCCTGCGCATCGAGCACCATCGGCGGCTTCTCGCCAGCCTGGTTCCTGCGGATCGCGTCCAGAAGGATGCGGCGGTAGAGCACGATTCCTTTGTCCGTGCTGCCGAGGTGCTCCTTGGTGCGGTCCTGGATGCGGCCCTGCGACTCGCAGGCCCACTGGTCGTGGATGTTGATGTCGAACCCCATGCCGGTGAAGGTCTTGGAACGCTGCTCGTCGGCGCTGAACCCCCAGCCATTTTCTCTTGAAAAAATGGGTTTGTAGTCCGGCGCCGGATACGTCTTGAGGCGCTGCGCGCGCATCGTGTCCTTGTCGACCGGCGCGCCGAAGCTGGTGAAGATCGAGTACCAATAGCAGCCGTGGTCGTCGACCGGCACGTGCCACTGCGAGATCGTCATCTCGGGGCTCATCGGGATGACGAATGCCTGCGGGAACAGGATATTGGTGACTCGCAGGTGCGTCTTCGATTCATCCAGCTTTCTCAGGGTCTGGAGCCTCATTCCGTACTGCGTGCGCTCCACGCGGATCTCGGGCCGGTCGAACTCGCGCAGCACCTTGCTCATCGGGACCTGGGCGTTCGCGGGCGTGGAGCGGAACTGCCGGCCGTAGCTCGCCGCCGGATCCTCGTCCTCGAAGAACTTGTGCAGCCACGAGGCGTGCGCCGGATCGATGCCGACCTCGAGCGCCTGCAGCCAGTTGCAGTCCCAGTAGCCTTTGAAGGCGAACGTGTACTCGTTCGGCGCGACGAAGCAGTCGAAGTGCGGGAACGCCGGCGGCTCGCCGGCCCCGAGGTAGGCGAACAGGATGCCGCTCCTCTCGCTGACCGGGTAGGCCTTCTGCCGGATGTGCTCGCACAAGCGGCTGCCCTCGGGCTCGGCGGGCGTTGCAAGGCACCGGCCGCTGGTGTCGAAAAGCCAGCCGTGGAAGCTGCAGCGCAGGCCCCCGTCCTCGAGCCTGCCGTAGGCGAGATCGGCGCCGCGGTGCGGGCAATGGCGCTCGAGCAAGCCGTACTGGTTTTGGTTCCTGAAAAGAACCAGATCCTCCCCGAGGAGGCGCACGGCCTTGACCGGCCGGTTTCCGTGCAGCTCATCCACCAGCGCGACCGGCTGCCAGTAGTTGCGCAGCAGCGCGCCGGCGGAGGTGCCCGGGCCGATGCGCGTCATCAGCTCGTTCTGCTCAGCGCTGATCATCTTGAGAAAAAGGGGTCAGAGCAATTTTCCTGAAACAACTCCGCATCCCTTTTGTAACCGAAAAATTGCTCTGACCCCTTTTTTATTGTTCACGGTAGAGAGCGAGCGCCTTCATTGCGGGGAAGTCGTTGAAGGAGAAGAGCACCGCATCTTCCGTGGTCGACGCGTTGGCGTGAGAGTGGAGCGCCCAGGAGGGCAGGGCGAAGATGTCCTTTTCCTCCCAGTCGTAGCGCCGGCCGGCGAT
>JBJMWH010000451.1:0-9730 GCA_045810245.1 Burkholderiales bacterium
CACCGCCCAGGGAATGCCCGCCCAGAACGCGAGCGCGGCGAGGAACTCCGCCGACAGGTCGAGGTAGTCCTTGACGAAGAACGTGCCGACGATGCCGGTGAGCCCGGATACCCCGTACGCCGCGTAGACCATCAGCGGCGGGAGGTAGGAAAGCCTCAACACGCTGTCATTCAGCGTGGATGTTGTTGTCCCTGACGACCTTCCCCCAGCGCGCCATGTTGTCGACCAGCCATTTCTGCGTCTCGGCGGGCCCGAGTGCGACCACGTCCATGCCAAGCGTGTCGGTCAGCGTCTTCTGCACGTCGGGCAGCTTGATCACTTTGTTCAGCTCGCCAACCATTTTGTCGACGATCGGCTTGGGCGTGCCCGCCGGCGCGAGCATGCCCCAGAAGGCATAAGCGCCTTCCCACTGGATGCCGAGCTCGCCAAGCGTCGGCACGTCGGGCATGGTGTGCGAGCGCTTGTCGCCGGTGAGCGCGAGCGCGCGCATCTTGCCGCCCCTCACGTGCTGCGCCTGCGCCGCAGTCGAGGCCATGGCGAAGTCGATCTGCCCGCCCATCACGTCGGTCGAGAGCGGCCCACCGCCCTTGTAGGGCACGGGCACGAGGTGGATGCCGGCCGCCTGGTTGAGGAGGATCGTGGCGAGGTGGCCGAGCGAGCCGTTACCGACGTTGCCGATGGTCAGCCTGTCGGGGTTCGCCTTCGCCGCCGCAATCACCTCCTGGAAGTTCTGGTACGGCTTGCCCGAGCCTGTGGTGATCGCCATCGGCGCGGTGCCGACGATCATCACCGGCGCGAAGTCCTTGATCGGATCGAACGGCAGCTTCGGGTTGAGCGCCTGGTGCACCGCGTGCGTGTCGAAGATGAACACCCAGGTATAGCCGTCGGGCGGGCTCTTCGCCACGTAGTCGGTGCCGATGATGCCCGAGGCGCCGGTGCGGTTCTCGACGATGAACTGCTGCTTGAACGAATCGCCGAGCTTCGCGGCGAACAGCCGCGCCAGCGGATCGACCGAGCCGCCCGGCGGGTAAGGCGAGACGAACTTGACCACCTTCGTCGGCCAGTCCTGCGCGGACGCGCATCCAGCAACAAAGGACAGGATGACTGCGATGAGAAGCCTAAAAACCGACATTCCTTCCTCCTTTGAGCTTCAGCATGTCCCTCGCGTCGTTCGGCGTGGCGACCTGCAGGCCGAGCTCCTCGAGGATGCGGCGCGCCTTCGCCACCTGCTCGGCGTTCGAGTTCGCGAGCTGGCCGCGCCCGAGCCACAGGCTGTCCTCGAGGCCGACGCGCACGTTCCCGCCCATCACGGCGGACATCGCCGCGCCGAACATCTGGTTGCGCCCGGCGCCCAGGACCGACCAGTAGTACGCGTCGCCGAACAGGCGATCGGCGGTGCGCTTCATGTGCAGCACGTCCTCGGGATGCGGCCCGATGCCACCGCGGATGCCGAACACCGATTGGATGAATAGCGGCGGCTTGAGCAGCCGCCGCTCGAGGAAATGCGCCGCGCTGTAGAGGTGCCCGATGTCGTAGCACTCGATCTCGAAACGGGTTTCATTCTCCCGGCAACTTTCCAAGATCGTTGCGATGTCTTTGAACGTGTTCTTGAAGATGCGCTCGTCGGACCCCGCGAGGTAGGGCTTCTCCCAGTCGTGCTTGAAGTCCTTGTAGCGCCCGAGCATTTCGTACAGGCCGAAGTTCATCGACCCCATGTTGAGCGAGGCCACCTCGGGCTTGAGCTTCAGCGCCGGCTGCAGCCGCTCCTCGATGCTCATGGTCGGCGCGCCGCCGGTGGTGAAGTTGAGCACTACGTCGCTCGCGGCGCGGATCTTGGCGCCGAACTGGCGAAAGAGCTCGGGGTCCTGCGTCGGGCTGCCGTCCTTCGGATTGCGCGCATGCAGGTGCACGATCGCCGCTCCGGCCTGGGCCGCACCGATCGCGGCTTGTGCGATTTCGTCGGGGGTGACGGGCAGATGCGGCGACATCGACGGGGTGTGGATCGACCCGGTGACTGCGCACGTGATGATGACTTTGCCTTGCGCTGCTGCCATGGCGGGATGGGCCTAGGGGAAAGAGGACGCGGGTGCGGTCATTCTATGCAAACAAATCAGGGACAGACCACGTTTTGCGCGAACAGCCGCAGACTGTCCTCCACGCGGCGCGTTCAAAAAAAGAATCGTGGTCTGTCCCTGATTTTCGGCTTCAGACCAGGTATCTTGCGCCGCCGCAAACGGAAATGGCCTGCCCGCTGATGTGGCGGCCGGCGTCGGAAGCGAGGAACAGCGCGGTGTTGGCGATGTCCTGGGCCGTGACGGTGGTCTTCAGGCTGATGCCCTCGACCATGCGCTTGAGAATCTCGTCCGACGAGACGCCGAGCTGCTCGGCTTTCGCCGCGATGATCCGATCCACGCGCTCGCCCTCGACGATGCCGGGCTGGATGCAGTTGACGCGCACCTTGTCGGGGCCGGCTTCGACCGCGAGGCTCTGGGTGAAGCCGACCACGGCCCACTTGGCCGCCGAGTACGGCGTGCGCATGGCGAAGCCGAAGCGCCCCGCGATCGACGACAGGTTGATGATGCTGCCGCCGCCCGCCGCCTTGATGAGCGGCATCGCCTGGCGCGTGCAATAGAACATGCCGTTCAGGTCGACCGCGATGCAGCGGTCCCAGTCCTCGGTGCGGATGTCCTCGACCTTCGCGGTGGGTCCGGCGATGCCGGCATTATTCACGAGCACATCGAGACCGCCGAGGCGCTGTTTCGCGTCTCGAAACAGGCGTTGCACGTCTGCGACATTCGACACGTCGGCCCGGGTCTGCGTCACCTGGGGCAGGACCGAGGACGACTCCTCGAGGGCCGCCTCGTCGACATCGCAGATGTGGACGCGGGCGCCCTGCTCGATGAACGTGCGCGCGAGCGCCCGGCCGATGCCCGCGGCGCCCGCGGTCACGACCACTCGTAGCCCTTTGGCGGAATATTCCACGGCAGCCTCCTCCTTAGGCCCGGATAATACGGAGAAAAATGGCCACCCACCTCGAATCGAGCGAGATCCTCGGCACGAAGCCCGCCGCCACGGCGCCGCGCGACGCGGTCAGCCGCTCCCTCGAGCAGGAAGAGCTGCGGGGGATTTCGCGCACCGTGGCCGAGATCCACTGGCTGCTCGTGATCCTCGTGCTGCTGTACCTGGTCTTCGGCGGGGTGCGCGAGGACGCCGAGGAGGCCGCGGCCGTCTCGGCGGGGCTTTTCTTCTACGCCGCACTCGTGATGGCGTTCCGCTATGCCAACTTCTACCGGCGGGAGACGCGCTGGAAGATCGCGCTCGAGACCGCCGGAATGATCCTATTCGTTACCTGGGTGCTGTGGCACACCGACCGCCTGGCGAGCCCGCTGCTCAACGCCTATCTGCTCGCCGTCATCACCGCGGCGCTGACGCTCGGCAAGTTCACCACCCTCGTCTACGTCGCGGTAATCGCGGGCTGCTATCTCTTCCTCGGGCAAAGCAGCTCCGCCGAGCTCGCCTCGGCTCGGTTCCTCGCCGGGTTCACGGCGCAGCTCGGCCCGGTGGTGCTGGTCGCCTACATCACCACCATGTTCTCGGCCGACATCCGCTACGGCCTGCAGCGCGCAAAGCTGCTCTCCGAAACCGACGACCTCACCGGCCTGTTCAACACCCGCGGCTTCGCCATCGCCGCGAACCGCCTCTTCGGCCAGGCGCTGCGCTACGAGCGCCCGGCGTGCGTGCTGATGATCGACTCCGACAATCTGAAGGGCGTAAACGACGCCTACGGGCACGACGCCGGCAACCGCTTGCTGCGTCACCTCGCCGCCGTGGTTCAGGCGGAGCTGCGCGCGACCGACGTGCCGGCGCGCTATGGCGGCGACGAATTCATCGTGCTGCTTCCCGAGACGCCCGCCAAGGGCGCGCTCGAAGTGGCCGAGCGCATCCGCAATGCGATCGTCTCGGCGCCGCTCCCGCTCGAGGGGCGCATGGTCGCCTGCTCGGTGAGCGTCGGCATCGCCTGCTTTCCCGAGGACGGGCGCAGCCTGGATGCGCTCGCGGGCCGCGCCGACCGGGCGCTCTACAACGCGAAGAAGGCTGGGCGCAACCGCGTGGCGCGCTACCAGCCGGCCTAGCTACAGCCGCTTTTCCCAGTACTCGCCGGTGAGCTTCACGCCGAAGGCGGCGTGCGCCTCGCTTTTCCCGAGCTCGAAGCCGCAGGCCCGGTAAATCGCGCGCGCCGCAGCGAGATTCGACTGGGTCCACAGCACGAGGCGCCGGTAGCCCTGCGCGCGCGCGAAGTCGATCGATTCGCGCACCAGGCGTGTGCCGACCCCGCGGCCGCGCGCGCGCGGGTCGACGATCAGCAGGCGCAGCTGTGCGACGCGCTTGGACGCCGGCACGACGAAGACCGAGCCGACGCGCTCGCCGTCGAGCTCGGCGATCCAGCAGCGGCTGCGCCGTGGATCGAAGCCGGCGACAAATTCCGAAACGATGCCGGCGACCAGCCCTTCGAAGCGTTCGCCCCAGCCGTATTCGCGCCCGTAGAGCTCGCCGTGCGCCTGCACCACCCACCCCAGGTCGCCCGGACGGTGCGCCCGCAGCACCACTTCCGAGGGTGGTTGGTTACTTAAGAGCAATTGCACGGTGCGCATGGCGCCCACCAGCCGGTCGCGATCGGGCACGGCGAGGCTGCGCAGCATCGCCGACACCTCGCGCCGCGAGCGCCGATCGAGGCGCGAGAAGGCCTCGCGGCCGCGCGCGGTCAGCGAGAGCAGGCGTGCGCGCGCGTCCTCGGCCGAGCGCGCGGCGCGCACCAGGCCGCGCCGGCCGAGCGAGCCCAGCATGCGGCTGAGATAGCCGGCGTCGAGGTCGAGCTCGGCGCGCAGCTCGGTCGCGGTGCAGCTGCGGCGCCGGCCGAGCTCGTAGATGAGGCGAGCCTCGGGCAGCGGATAAGGGCTGCCGGCGAAGCCCGAGCTCAGCGCGCCGATGCGGCGTGTGTAGAATCGGTTGAAGCGGCGCACCGCGTCGACCGGCATGCGAGGCATGCTCGGCAACATGGTTGCTTTTGTCAAGCTTTCATGGACAGCTTCGACTTAACCGGAAAAGCCGTTCTGGTGACCGGCGGCAACGGCGGCATCGGCCTCGCCATGGCGCACGCGCTGGCGCAGGCGGGCGCCGCGGTGGCGATCGCCGGGCGCGACGCAAGCAAGAACGCCGCCGCCGCGGCCGAGCTGAACGCCGTTTCAATTTCCTGCGACCTGAAGGATGCCGGCGCATGCCGCGCGATGGTGGAGGAGGCGGCCCAGCGGCTGGGGCGCCTCGACATCCTGGTGAATAACGCCGGCACCAATATCCGCAAGGCGCCGCAGGACTACAGCCTCGAGGAATGGCGCGCCGTGCTCGACACCAACCTCACCGGCACGTTCGTCGCCTGCCAGGCCGCCTATCCGCACATGAAACGCGCCGGCGCCGGCAAGATCGTGAACATCGGCTCGATGATGTCGCTCTTCGGCGCCTCGTTTGCCGCGCCCTACGGCGCCAGCAAGGGCGGCGTGGTGCAGCTCACCCGGTCACTGGCCGCGGCGTGGGCGAAGGACCACATCCAGGTGAACGCCGTGCTCCCGGGCTGGATCGACACCGCGCTCACCCGGCGCGCACGGGAGGAAGTGGCGGGGCTGCACGAGCGTGTGCTCGCGCGCACGCCCGCCGGGCGCTGGGGCACCCCCGAGGACCTCGGCGGCATCGCGGTGTTCCTCGCCTCGGCGGCTTCGGACTTCGTGACCGGGACGGCGATCCCGGTCGACGGCGGCTACGCTTCGCTCGGTTAGAACGAGCTCTCGACGTAGCCGTAGATGTAGTTGGAGCCGCCGTTGACGTTGCCGAGGAGCTGCGAGGTACCGAAGATGCCCGAGCGGTGCGACACGCCGACGCCGAAGAAGGTGTTGCGCAGGCTCCGCACCGCCAAAAGGTCGCCGAGGCTCATGTCGGCCGTCGGATCGAGAACTTCGAGCAGGTGCGAGGTGTTGCGCCCTTTCGACTGGAGGTCGCGCGCCTCGCTGAAGGGAATCTCCTTGGCCCATGAGAGCCCCACCCCAAGCCCGAGGCGCGTGCGGAGCTTCGCGTCCCAGGGAAAGCCGTAGAAGTAGGTCTTGATGTAGGCCTTGATCTCCGGGAAGTCGGCCTGCAGGCCCTTTTCCCTGTGCTGCGTCACGCCGACGAAGCCGGCGACGTCGAGCGGCCAGCCGTTCAGCCGCTCGACGAGCGGCCAGCCCACCTCCAATCCCGCGATGCCGGTGTCGTCCACGGTGTGGACCGACGTGCAGCGCAGCGTCATGATCTTGAGCACGTCGCAGTCGCTCGAGGCGCCGTAGAGCGCCCGCAAGATGAGCGGCCGACCCTGAGGCCACTGCTCCTGCTCGGAGGACAGGTCGTAGGCGGCCCCGACGTAGTACTGGTTCAGGATGCGCTCGCCCACGATCGGGCTGCCCGCGACGGTATCCGGCAGGCGCGAGAAGCTGACGCCGCCGAGCAGCCGCCAGCGCGCGCTCACCTGGTAGGCGGCATAGAAGCCGATTTCCGGCACCACGCCGCGCTGCACCTCGTACGCGGGGCGATCGGCGCGCGCCTCTTCCGGCCGCACACCGTAATAGTAGTTATTGAGCCGCGCGTCGCGCATCCCAAGCATCGCGTGCGGGCGCAGCCAGAGGCGCCCGCGCCGGAACGGGTATTGGTATCCCAGGCGCAGCTCGCCGCCGCCCGAGGTCTGGGACACGTCGCGCAGCAGCTCTGCGAAGGCGATGCCCCAGGCGCCGCCGAGCTGCCCGCTCACGCCGGCGTCGATGCCGTGCTCGCGCGGCGCCATCCCGGCGAGACTCTCGGGGATGTTGTCGGTCGGATGGCCTTCGAAGCGGTGCCGGAAGAAGACTTCGAAGCGCCTTTCCTCGGAGGGGCCGAATTTCAGGCCGACGCTGGGCGAGCGCAGGTAGAAGCGCTCGCCTTCGTAAATGTAGAGGGGCGTGAAATCGTGCCGGGTGCCCGCGTCGCGATAAGGCGAGCGCTCGATCCGCCACATGACGCCGAGCGCCGCGCTGTCGGGCGCGGCGAAGCCCGACAGCGGATCGCTGTTGCCGGCGGCCGAAGCGGCGAAGAACGCGCCGAGCGCTAGGACGAGAAGTCGAGCAGCGGACCCTTGGGCACGACGCCGCTCGGGTTGAGCTCCGGCATGCTGCGGTAGTAGTGGGCCTTGATCTCCTCCAGGTCGACCGTGCGCGCGACCCCCGGCAGAGCATAAATGCGTCGCGCGTAGCGCCATAGTCGCGGATAGTCGGTGAGCCGCCGCAGGTTGCACTTGAAGTGCGAGTAGTAGACCGCGTCGAACCTTACCAGCGTGGTAAAGAGCCGCACATCCGCCTCTGTGAACTGCCGCCCGCACAGCCAGCGGCGCTTCGCGAGGCGCCTTTCCAGCCAGTCGAGCGTGGCGAACAGCGCCGTCACCGCCTGATCATACTTGTCCTGCGCGGTGGCGAAGCCGGCACGATACACGCCGTTGTTTACGCCGCGGTACACGCGCTCGTTCACCGCGTCGATCTCCTTTCGCAGCGCCGCCGGATACAGGTCGGCGAGTTTGCGGGACGCGAGCGGGGCGAACTGCGTGTTCAGCATGCGGATGATCTCGGAGGACTCGTTGTTCACGATCCGGCCGAGCCTGCAATCCCACAGCACGGGGACGGTGGCCCGCCCGGTGTAGTCGGGCTTGGTCCGCGTGTACAGCTCGTGCAGGTAGCGGATTCCGCCGTCGCCGTATTCCCAACCGTTCGAGAGCATTCCGGGCGCGGCGTAGAAGACCGGGATCGCCTTTTCCAGACCCTTCAGAGCGCGCACGACGAGCGTGCGGTGGGCCCACGGGCAGGCCTTCGAGACGTACAGGCAGTAGCGGCCCGGCTTGACCTCGGCGGCGACGACGCGCTCGCGAAAGCCGCTATCGGGCCGGATGAACTCTCCGCCGGTAGACTTCGTGTCGCGCGGAACGTCCCGCCAGACACCTTCCACCATCATGCCCATGACCGTCTATCTTAGATGCTTCGCCCTGATCGCGATGTGCTCGGCGCAGGTCCCGCTCCACGCCGTCGAGCCTGCCAAGCTGCAGCGCCTCAAGGTGCCCGCGCCCCCCTGGCCTGCCGGCGACGAGCGCGGCATGGCGAACCAGATCGGACCCGCCACGTTGCAGCGCTGCGCCTGGCACATCGCCGAGCCGGGGGCGAGAACGTACGAGCTCTCGCAGGTGCGCTCGAACACGATGCCGCTTTCGCCGTTCGCCGGCCCCTACGTGGTGAAGCCCAAGCCGAGCTCGGGCATCCCCGGCAGCGCGCATGCGTTCAACAGCGAGACACTCAACGAAGGCGCCGAACCCGGCCAGCAAGGTACCCAGATCGACGCGCTGGGCCACTTCGCCGTGCTGAAGCAGCCCTGGGACGGGAAATCGCCCCTGCCGGCCGACGAGGCGACGTACTACGGCGGCTTCACGCAGAAGGACGTGAAGCCCACGCCGGATTCGCCGCTGCAGCGCCTGGGCCTGGAGAAGATGCCGGCGATCGTGACCTCCGCGGTGCTGCTCGATGCGAAAGCCTACGTCGGCAAAGGGCAGGCGATGAAAGCGGGCGAGGTCGTGACCAGCGACCAGATCCGCGGCATGCTGAAAGCGCAGGGCCTGGGCGAGCGCGGCATCCTGCCGGGCGACGTGGTCTACGTGTACACCGGCTGGGGCGACCAATGGCGCGACCCCGACACCGACAAGGTGTACTACAGCCAGGCACCCGGACTGGCGTACGAGGCCGCCCGCTACCTTGGGGAGCGCAGGATCGTGGCCATCGGGCTCGATACGCCGTTCATCGATCCGGTACCGAGCGGCATGCTGGCCGGAAGCGCCGGGCCCGCGCCGGGAACGCCGCCCGCTCTGCCCTTCGCCGTGCACCACCACATGCTCGCGCAGATGGGCATCCACCACGTCGAGAATGCGAAGCTCGACGAGCTTGCGCGCGACAAGGTGTGGACCTCCTGCACCATGATCCTGCCCGCGCGCCAGAAAGGCGCCGCGGGTGCCGAGGTCCGCCCGGTGGCCATTGGCGCGCCGGAGAAGCTGCCGCGTCGCGCCCGCTAGACGGTTACTTTTTCTGCCAGGAAGCGCGGCGGAAGCGCTTGCGCCGGGTGGTCACCGCCTTGCGGGTGCCGGCGAACTCGTGCACCTTCTGGGCGATCTCATGCCGGATGTCCTCCGGCAGCGCGGCCGCAGCGTCCTCGAAGCGCGAGATCACGTCTTCGCCCTGCGGCCCGTCGTGGAAAAACCCGCGCGCCTTGTCCCACACCAGCGCGCGCTCCACCGCGTCGGCGCCGTAACAAAGCTGGAACAGCGTGACCTCGCCGCCGGACTGCCACACGAACAGATCGAAGAAATCGTCGTGGAACCAGCGCCGCTTGGCCGGTGGGTCGTCGGCAACACCGAGGATCTCTTTCAGCATGGAGGAGTCGTATTAGTTGGCATTTGTCCGGATGCCGGGATTCTAGCCTCATGAGCGCCGCTGGCAATTACGAACCCCGCGCGCGACCAGGCCGGCCCAGGGCGCCCCGACGGTCCGGTCACCCGGCAACGGCACTGAAATAGCGATCAGCGTCAGAGCCTTCGCGGTGGAAAATGCGATGGAATGGAGCTGACGGACGGTCTGGTCGAGCACCC
>JBJMWH010000452.1:0-5243 GCA_045810245.1 Burkholderiales bacterium
GGCGCCGAAGCCGAGAGCGTGCCGAAGACCAGCCCGTGCAGAGAAGCGACGCGCAGCTTCTTCGGCGCCTGCGTCTCCGGCCTGGAGTCGGCCGGCAGGCCGCCCTTGCCGGCGATGCCGCGGCGGAACGCGACGGTGGCAAGGTTGCCCTCGTGGTCGTAGACCCAGTTGTGGTAGATGCACGCGAAGCGCTCGGCCTTGCCCCGCGCCTGCATGCACACCAGCGCGCCGCGGTGCGCGCAGCGGTTTTCCCACGCGTGGAGCGCGCCGCTGGCGTCGCGGGTCACCACCACCGGCATGTCGCCGACGAAGGTGGTGACGAAACTCAGCGGCTCCGGGAGCTCGGCCTCCAGGCACAGGTAGCTCCACGCCGCGCCGCGCCAGATCCTTTCCTGCTCCTCCCGGTAGACGTCCTCGTCCTGGTAAACCCAGTACGGAACCCGGGTCGCGCCCTCGGCGGGCCACGCTCGCTGCGACGTCGATCGACGCAACATCGACTTATTATAATTACCGCGTCCCGCCGTTCGACGAGGAGGCTACCTTGGTTCGCGTGTTCCTGCTTTGCGTTGCGCTGCTCGCATCGGGCGGCGTCCCTGCACAGACCGGCAGCGGCGAGACGTATCAGCCGGCGTCGGGGCAGCCGGGCAAGGACGTGGTCTGGGTGCCCACGCCGTACGCGCTGATCGAGAAGATGCTCGACATGGCGCAGGTCACGGCCCAGGACTACGTGATGGACCTCGGCTCGGGCGACGGCCGCAACGTGATCATGGCGGCCAAGCGCGGCGCGAAGGCGCTCGGCGTCGAGTACAACCCCGAGATGGTCGAGCTCGCGCGGCGCAGCGCGGCGAAGGAAGGGGTCTCCGACAAGGCGCGCTTCGTCCAGGGCGACATGTTCGAGGCCGACATCTCGCAGGCCACCGTGCTCGCGCTGTTCCTGCTGCCCGACAACCTGCGCCGCCTCACGCCGAAGTTCCAAAGCCAGCTGAAGCCCGGCACGCGCCTGGTGATGAACGGCTTTCCGATTCCCGAGTGGGCGCCCGACGTCACCGAGCAGGCGAGCGGAGATTGCAACAACTGGTGCACCTCGCACCTGTACTACGCCCCGGCCAAGGTCGGCGGCAGCTGGCGCATCGGCCAGGGGACGCTGCGCTTCGAGCAGAACTTCCAGATGCTTTCGGGGACGCTCAACAAGACGCCGATCAGCGACGCGCGCCTGAAGGGCGAGGAGATCAGCTTCACCGCCGGCGACACGCAGTACGTCGGCCGCGTCAACGGCAACGCAATGAGCGGCGAGACGAAGGGGCCGCGCCCAGGGCAATGGAAGGCGACGCGCCTCGGCTATGATCATTGACATCCACGGCCACTACACCACCGAGCCGCCGGCGCTGCACGCGTTCCGCGACAAGCAGCTCGCGGGACTCGCCGACTCGGCGCGCAAGCCGTCTTCCACCGACCTCGGCATCAGCGACGAGACGCTGGTGAAGAGCGTGCAGCCGCAGCTCAAGTTCCAGACCGAGCGCGGCGGCGACCTGACGCTGTTCTCGCCGCGCGCGGGCGGCATGGCGCACCACGTCGGCACGGAGAGGGTGAGCCTCGAGTGGTCGCGCATCTGCAACGACCTCATCCACCGCATCTGCCGCCTGCTGCCCGACAACTTCGTCGCCGTCGGGCAGCTGCCCCAGTTCCCAGGTGTGTCGCCGAAGAACTGTATCCCGGAGCTCGAGCGCATCGTGAACGAGCTCGGCTTCGTCGGCGTGAACCTCAACCCCGATCCGGCGGGCGGCATGTGGACCGATCCGCCGCTCATCGACCGGCACTGGTACCCGATCTACGAGAAGCTGTGCGAGCTCGACGTGCCGGCGATGATCCACGTTTCTTCTTCCTGCAACCCGAACTTCCACCACACGGGCGCGCATTACATCAACGGCGACACCGCCGCCTTCATGCAGCTCATCCAGGGAAACCTGTTCAAGGACTTCCCGACGCTGCGCTTGGTGATTCCGCACGGCGGCGGTGCGGCGCCGTACCACTGGGGCCGCTACCGCGGTCTCGCCCAGGACATGGGCCGGCCGCCGCTCTCCGAGCATGTCATGAAGAACGTGTTCTTCGACACCTGCGTCTACCACCTGCCGGGAATCGAGCTCCTCGCCAAGGTGATCCCGGTCGACAACATCCTGTTCGCCTCGGAGATGGTCGGCGCCGTCAAGGGCATCGATCCGACCACCGGCCACCACTACGACGACACCAAGCGCTACGTCGACCAGCTCAAGGGCTTGAGCGAGCAGGATCGCTCCAAGGTCTTCGAGGGAAATGCGCGCCGCGTGTATCCGCGGCTGGACAAGCTGCTGAAGAAACGAAAGGAGCAACGATGAGCGCGGCCATGCGCATCCTGGACATTCCCAAGCGGCCCGACCCGCGCCTGGTCGCGGAGCTCGGCAAGATGGTCACGCCGCATCTTTCCGACAGCATGGAGCGGCTCTATGCGAGCGGGCCGCAGCTTCGCCCGATGCACAAGGCCGGAAAGCTCGCCGGTCCGGCGTTCACGGTGAAGACCGCGCCCGGCGACAACCTCCTCGTTCACAGGGCGCTCGACACGGCAAGGCCGGGCGACGTCATCGTGGTCGACGCCGGCGGCTTCGGCGACCACGCCATCATCGGCGAGCTGATGATGTCGCGCGCGCGACAGCGCGGCGTGGCGGGCCTCGTCATCTGGGGCGCGATCCGCGACTCGGCCGAGATCGGCGCCGGCGACTACCCGGTGTTCGCGTGCGCGGTTACGCACCGCGGGCCCTACAAGAACGGGCCCGGCGAGATCAACGTGCCCGTTTCCGTCGCCGGCATCGCCGTGATGCCGGGCGACATCATCGTGGGCGATGCGGACGGCCTGGTGGCCGTGCCGCAGGAGCAGGCGGAGCGCATCCTCGCTTCGGCCAAGGCAATCCTCGACAAGGAAACCGCGGCGATGAAGCAGATCATGGCCGGCACGGTCGACCGCGGCTGGGTCGACAAGGCGCTGCGGGAAAAGGGCTACAAGGTCTGATGGACCTGGCTGCGCTGCGCGGCATGAAGCGCGCAGGCAAAAAGATCGTCGGCGTGGTGGTCTGGGACTACCAGATGGCGCAGATCGTCGACCGCGCCGGCGTCGAGCTGGTGTCGGTGGGCGACTCGGTGGGCGTCAACCTCTGGGGCCAGCAGGAAGGCGAGATCACGCTCGAAGAGATGCTCGTGGTGTGCAAGGCGGTGCGTCGCGGCGTGAAGCGCGCGCTTCTATCCTGTGATCTCCCGCCGCGCTTCGTCAGCGCACAGAATGCGCGCCGCCTGGTCGAGGAGGGCGGCGCGCAATTGATCAAGGTCGAGGCGCCGCCTTCGGTCGTGAAGACGCTCGCCGACGCCGGGATTGCGGTGTTCGCCGAATTCCACGGCGGCAGGTCGCCGCATGAACTCGTGAAGGAAGCGAAAGACCTGGAAGCGGCAGGCGCCGCGCTGCTCGACTTCCGCCACTCGGGTCCCGAAGCCGGCCCGGCAGTGGTGGGGGCGGTGTCGATCGCGGTCCTCGGCGGGCTCGGCGGCGGCCCATGGCTCGACGGCCGCATGCGCATGGCGCACGCGGCGATCGGCTACGCGGCCTCGCAGCTCGATTCGAAGACCGAGAGCTACGCCAATGTCGCGCGAGTGAGCCTCGAGGCGATCACGGCTTACGCCGAGGACGTGCGCGCGGCGCGCCACCTGAAAGGACAGCGTCCTGCCTAGCACGCTCGTCGACGGCATCGCGACGCGCTACGAGGTGGTCGGTGATGGACCGCCCCTGCTGATGTACTCGCCCGGCGGGTTCGACGGCACGCTCGAGAAATGGCGCACGCAGGGCGTGTACGGGCGCATCAAACTGCTCGACCACCTGCCGAAGAAGTACCGTTGCATCGTGTTCGACCGGCGCGAGACCGGGCAGTCGGGCGGCCGGGTCGAGGTGCTCACCTGGCAGCGCTACGTTACGCAGGGCAAGGGGCTGCTCCAGCACCTCGGCATCGCGCGCGCGCATCTTATGGGCGCCTGCATGGGCGTGTGCCCGGTCGCGGCGTTTGCGGTGGAATACCCGGAGATGGTCGAGAGCATGGTGCTTTACTGGCCGGTGGGAGGCGCGAAGTACCGCATCAACAACCATCAGCGCTTCGCGAATCACATCGACTACGTGGAGCGCCACAGCCTCGCCGACGTGGCGACGCTCGCGGCGTCGAGCGGCAAGACCTTCGGCGAAGATCCGCGCGGCGGCCCCTGGGCTTCCGTGCTGCGACGCGACCCGGCCTTCGCCGCGGCGTTCTGCGCGCTTGATCGGCAGAAATACATGCAGATCGTGTCCGACACCAGCCGCGCGCTGTACGACCGCGATACGGCGCCCGGTGCCGAGCCCGAGGACCTGATGCGCCTCGATATCCCGGTACTCGTCATCCCGGGCAAGGACGCCTCGCATGCCACTTCGGCGGCGCGCTATCTCGAGGAATGCCTGCCAGGCGCTCAGTACTGGGACATGGCGCCCGAGCAGCAGACGGAGGCCAGCGCCCCCGCGCGAGTGCTGGAGTTTCTGGCGAACGTCCGCTAAGGGGCGGGTCGCTGTTCGGCGAGGTCCTTTTCGAGGACCAGGTCGACGGCTTTCAGGAAAATATGGCTGGGACAGGGCTCGAGTCCGCCCATCCAGAGCGATAAGTGACTCGGCGTCACCTTCAGTCTGAAGGCAAGCGCCTGCGCGCCCCCTGCGATCTCGGCGGCGCGCAGCAGAGTGCGCACATGCACGTCCGACACGACCTTCTCCCCCGAAGGTAAAACGAACGACATCAGATTGCGCCTTGCACTACATCGATGTCAATTGGGCACGGTACCAGGGGATCGTCACCGCGCTCGGCCAATTCCTTTTGTAAACAAGGGCCGGCGCAATCAGAAGCCGCGCAGCTCGCGCTCCACGTTGCGGCTTGCCGCGCAACCTGCGTACCCGGACGGGCTATGGCGCCGCGCGCCTCGCGGCGCGCGAACCGTAACGATGCAGCGCCACCATGTAGGCCAACCCGGTATGGTCTCCGTCTCGGCAATCCTCGCCGCGCTCTTGGGCTTCGCGCTCGCTGCTTACATCGTCCTTTACCTGCCGGCGTGGGCGGCGCTCTGCGTCGCGCTCGGCGCGGTCGCTCTGGTCACGATCGGCGGCGGCGCGCTGCTTGCAAAGGCGATCGTGCTCTGTGCCCTCGTCGTGATGGCGG
>JBJMWH010000453.1:0-5131 GCA_045810245.1 Burkholderiales bacterium
CCTGCCAGGAGCGATCCGACGGCTGGGCGCTCGCGGTGATGATCGCTTCCGGGTCGGCCGCGAGCACCGCTTCGATGTTCACCTGAGGCGCCATGACCGGCGAGTCGGCGAACACGTTGTGCCCGCCGCAGAGCTCGATCGCGTCGGACACGAACTGGCGGCCGCCGAGCGTCATCAGCGGCCGCTCGGCGATCTGGTAGAACACGCTGACTGCACGTTTTGATCCGTATTTTGCTTTTAGAAGCTCCAACTGCGACCTCAGTGAACCGGCTGCGGTGTGTGCCACATCGCTAGTGCCGGCGAGCTCGCCCAGGGCCTCGATGCTGTCCGGAATCTGCGCGAGGCGCCGCGGCTCGCTGTAGAACACCGGCAGTCCGAGGCTCTCGAGCCGGGCGAGCGCCGCCGTCGTGGCCTCGAGCCGCCACGCCACGACGAGATCGGGATTGAGCGCGAGCACCCTTTCCAGGTCGATGCCACCGGAGCTCGCGACCTGCGGCAGGCGCCTTGCCTCCTCGGGGTAGTCGCTGTACTCGGACACCGCGACCAGCTTCCTGCCGGCGCCGGCGGCGAAAAGCTGCTCGGTGACGTGCGGCGCGAGGCTGACGATGCGCTGCGCCGGCCGCGCGAGCTCGATGCGCCGGCCATCGCTGTCGAGCGCCGACACCCCGGCGAAAGCGCTCGCCGCGGCGGCGAGGCAAGCGAGGATCAGGAAACGCATGGACCGATTCTGCTATCTTCGGCTGAATGGTGAAAGACGCGGTTCCGCTCGGGGAGTGCGGGCGTGCGCTGGTCATTAAGCTGCGCCACCACGGCGACGTCCTCCTCGCCGCGCCGGTGCTCTCGGCGCTGAAAGCGCGCGGCGTCGAGGTCGATGCGCTGGTCTACGAGGACACCGCGCCGATGCTGCAGGGACATCCGGCGCTCTCGCAGCTCCACGTGGTCGGCCGCAAGTGGAAAGCCGATGGCGCGCTCTCGCGCCTCTTGAAGGAGAGACGCCTCTTTGCGGATCTGAAGAAGAGAAGCTACGGCCTTGTCGTCCACCTGTCGGAGCAGCCGCGCGGCGCCTGGCTCGCGCGCACGCTCGGCGCGCGCTACAGCGTGGCGCCGAAGATCGCCGGCCGGGGCGCTTTCTGGGCGAAGAGCTTCACGCACCTGTTCCCGATCGCGCCGCGCCGGCACATGGTCGAGGTGAACCTCGATGCGCTGCGCCGGATCGGCGTGCAGCCCGAGCCTGCCGAACGCAAGGTCGCGTTCGTCCCGGGATTGGACGCGGAAAAGAAAGCCCGCGGCCTGGTGAACGAACCGTTCATTCACCTTCACCCGGCTTCGCGCTGGCATTTCAAGTGCTGGCCGCCGCAGAAAAACGCCGAGCTCATCGACCGGCTCGCGGCCGAGGGCCATCGCGTCGTGATGACCGCGGCGCCCGACCCCGAAGAGACCGCTTTGATCGAAGCGATTCTCGCCAAGGCAAAGTCAAGACCGCTGAATCTCGCCGGCAAGCTCACGATCAAGGAGCTCGGCGCCCTGGCGGGGCGGGCGACGCTGTTCGTGGGCGTCGACTCCATGCCGATGCACCTCGCCGCGGCCATGGGAACGCCGACCGTGGCGCTCTTCGGGCCGAGCGGCGAGGCCGAGTGGGGACCCTGGAACGTGCCGAATCGCGTGGTGCGCAGCGCGCACACCTGCCGCCCCTGCGGACTCGACGGCTGCGGCGGCGGCAAGGTGAGCGACTGCCTGACCGTGCTCTCCGTAGAGGCGGTGCACGCCGCGGCGCAGGAGCTCCTGCGGGCGTGAAGCTCGCGATCGTGCGCCAGCGCTACAACCCGTACGGCGGCGCCGAGCGGATCATTTCGCGCGCCTTGCCCTACGTCGAGAAGAACGGCGTCGAAGTGACGCTGATCACGCGCAGCGCCGAGGGCTGGGGCGCGCGGCGCGTGCTGCAGGTCGACCCGTTTTATGCGGGCAGCGTGTGGCGCGACTGGTCGTTCGCGCGCGCCGCGCGCGCGGCCTGGCGTCGCGAAGGCTTCGACCTGGTGCAGTCGCACGAACGCATCCCCGGCTGCGACGTCTATCGCGCGGGCGACGGCGTGCACCGGCGCTGGCTCGACATTCGAACCGAAACGCTTCTTCCCTGGGAAAAAATCGGGATTGCGGCAAATCCGTACCATCGCTATGTCTGCGAGGCGGAAAAAGCGATGTTCGAGCACCCGAGGCTGCGCGCGGTGATCTGCAACTCGAGGATGGTGCGCGACGAAATCCGGCGCGGCTTCCGCATCCCGCCCGAGAAGCTCCACGTCATCTACAACGGCGTCGACCTCGAGCATTTCCATCCGCGGGAGCGCGAGCGCCGCCGCGGCGCGGCGCGCGCGGAGCTCGGCTGCCGGCCGCGCGACACCGTCTTTCTTTTTGTCGGCTCGGGCTTCGAGCGCAAGGGCCTCGGCGCGGCGCTCGATGCGCTCGCCGCGGCCGCAAACCAAGCCCTGTGGCTCGTGATCGTCGGACGCGACCGCCATCTGGAGAAGTTCAGGCGCCAGGCGCGCGCCGCCGGCGTGGAAGGGCGCACCCGTTTCGTCGGCGCACAGGCCGAAGTGCGCTCGCTCTACGCCGCGGCCGATTGCTTTATCCTTCCGAGCCGCTATGACCCTTTTCCCAATACCGCGCTGGAGGCGCTCGCGATGAGCCTGCCGGCGATCGTGAGCTCGCAGTGCGGCGCGGCCGAGATCGTCGAGCCCGGGGTGAACGGCTGGGTCTGCCGGCCCGACGATCCGCGCGCCCTGGCCCAGCTTCTCGGGCAAGCCGATGAGGCGCTGCGCAGCGGACGCATGGGGGAGGGGGCGCGCGCGAGCGCCGAGCGCCTGGGACTCGATGCCATGGCGCAAAAAATGGCCGAGCTCTACAGCGCCTTATGAACCAGGAAAGCCGCGAGCTGTACGTCCGGCTGCTCGGCTACATGCGGCCCCACGCGCGCGTGTTCGGCCTTTCGGTGCTCGGCATGATCCTCGCCGCGGCCACCGAGCCGCTCTTTCCGGCGCTGATCAAGCCGCTGCTCGACGGCGGGTTCGGCACGGGCGCCAAGCCGAAGCTCTCGCCGGAGCTCTTCGCGGGCGCGATCCTCGGCGTGTTCCTGCTGCGCGGCATCCTGACTTTCTTCTCGTCGTACTGCCTGCACTGGGTGAGCCACCGCCTGGTGCTCGACCTGCGCGGGGTCATGTTCTCGCGGCTGATCCGCTTCCCCACGCGCTACTTCGACGACCAGAGCTCCGGGATGCTGCTCTCCAAGGTGGCCTACGACGTGACCGGCGTAACCGGCGCCGCCACCACCGTGATCACCGTGGTGGTGAAGGACACGATCGCGATCGTCGGGCTGCTCGGCTGGCTTCTCTACCTCAACTGGAAGCTCACCCTGATCGCGCTCCTCGTGGGGCCGGCGATCGCGTGGTTCGTCAGAGTGCTTTCGCGCCGCCTGCGCCGGATGTCGCGCGAGGCGCAGAACGCGATGGGCGGCATGGTGCACGTGCTCGAGGAAACCATCTCCTGCCACAAGGTGGTCAAGATCTTCAGCGGGCAGGAGTACGAGACGCGGCGCTTCATGCGCGCCTCGCAGCTCCTGCGCGGGTTCTACATGCGCCTGGTCATCCCCGAGGCCCTGACGACCCCGGTGACCCACATGCTCGCCGCGGTCGCGCTCTCGATCATCATCTACGTGGCGATGCACGAATCGCTCGCCGACCGCGCCACGGTGGGCGAGTTCGCGTCGTTCCTCACGGCGATGCTGATGCTGCTCGCGCCGATGAAGCGCATCACCGAGGTCAATTCGCCGCTGCAGCGCGGCCTGGCGGCCGCCGAGAGCGTGTTCGGCATGATCGACACGCCGGTCGAAGAGGACCGCGGCACCGTGGTCCTCGGCCGGGCGCGCGGCGAAGTGGTCTACGACAAGGTCGCGCTCACTTACCCGACCCGCACCGAGCCCGCGCTCGCCGGCGTCGACCTCCAGATCCGGCCCGGCGAAACCGTGGCGCTGGTGGGCGGCTCGGGCGGCGGCAAGACCTCGCTCGTGAACCTGCTGCCGCGGTTCTACACGCCGACCGGCGGCCGCGTGCTCCTCGACGGGCATGACCTGCAGACCCTGACGCTGGAGAGCCTGCGCGCCAACATCGCCCTCGTCAGCCAGGAGATCGTGCTTTTCAACGACTCGATCTACGCCAACATCGCCTACGGCGCGATGAACGGCGCGCCCGAGCGCGACGTGGTCGCGGCCGCCGAGGCGGCGCATGCCCTGGGCTTCATCCGCGAGCTGCCCGAGGGCCTCGACACGATGATCGGCGAAAGCGGCGTGCGCCTGTCCGGCGGGCAGCGCCAGCGCCTCGCGATCGCCCGCGCGCTGCTCAAGAACGCGCCGCTCCTCATCCTCGACGAAGCGACCTCGGCGCTCGACTCCGAGTCGGAGCGCCAGGTGCAGGCCGCGCTCGATACGCTGATGCGCGGGCGCACCACCATCGTCATCGCGCACCGCCTCTCCACCATCGAGCGCGCCGACCGCATCGTGGTGCTCGAGCGCGGCAGCATCGTCGAGGCGGGCCGGCACGCCGAGCTGCTGGCAAGCGAAGGCGCGTATGCGCGGCTCTACCGCATGCAGTATGCGGCCGAGCGCGCCGCGGCATAGGGCAAAAACAGGGACAGTCCCTATTTGTTTACCATGTCGCATGGTCAAGACGATTACCAAGGTCGGCAACTCACACGGCCTGATCTTCGACTCGACGCTGCTAGAGCTGACCGGACTTAAGCCAGGCGACCGGGTCAACGTGACGGTGCACGAGGGCGGCACGATCTTGATCACACCGATGGCGCCGACGGTGGACGCCGAGGAGGCCCGCGCCCGAGCACAGCGGCTGGTCAAGGCGAATCGCCAGCTTTTCAAGCGCCTTGCCTAGAGGCGAGACGGCGTTGAGAATCGCGCACACAGAAGCCTCCCTGGGCTGGGGCGGACAGGAGATCCGGATCCTCTCCGAGGCGAAAGGCCTGATCGGGCGCGGCCACGAGGTCGTGCTTCTGTGTCCCGCCGAAGCGCGCATCTACGCCGAAGCGCCCGCCTGGACCGTGCCCGCAGTGGCGCTTCCGATCGGAAAGAAGC
>JBJMWH010000454.1:0-6072 GCA_045810245.1 Burkholderiales bacterium
AACGACGCCTACCGCGAAAGCGCGCGCCACGGCGGCATCATCTGCAGCTTCCGCAAGAACTGGCAGGACATGCAGGTGAAGACGGTGCAGCACGGGCAGGGCGAGCGCGGCGCGAAAAGCCGAGTAACCGGGGAGCTCGTCTGCGGCCCCGAAACCTTGACGGAAAACCAATTGCTGGAAAACCGCGAGGACATGTGGAAAGCCTTCCTCTCGCGTGAGCTGTGGGACGACTACTACGCCGAGCGCAGCCCCGATCTCTCCAAGGTGGAAGTTCCGCTCTTGACGGCAGCCAACTGGGGCGGGCAGGGATTGCACACGCGCGGCAACTTCGAAGGCTTCATGCGAGCCGGGTCGAAGGAGAAATGGCTGGAAGTGCATGGCGGCTCGCACTGGGCGCCGTTCTACACCGCGTACGGCGTCGGCCTGCAGAAAAAGTTCTTCGGCTACTTCCTGAAAGGCGAGCAGAACGGCTGGGACAAGCAGCCGCGCGTGCTCCTCAACGTGCGCCATCCCGGCGAGACGTTCGTACAGCGCTACGAGAACGAGTGGCCGCTCGCGCGCACGCAGTGGACGCGCTTGTATCTCGATCCTGCAAACGATGCTTTAGCCAAACAAGAACCTTCTTCTCTTGAAAGCATTACCTACGACCCGACGGGCAACGGGGTGACCTTCTCCATGACCATGAAGGAGACGACCGAGATCACCGGGCCGTCGGCACTCAAGCTCTTTGTCTCGTCCGCGACCGACGACGCCGACCTCTTCGTCGTGCTGCGGGTGTTCGAGCCGGGCGGAAAAGAAGTGCTGTTCCAGGGCGCGCTCGACCCTAAGACGCCGGTGGCGCAAGGCTGGCTGCGCGCTTCCCACCGCAAGCTCGACCCGAAGCGCTCGCTGCCCTATCGTCCGTGGCACAGCCACGATCAACTTCAAAAATTGGAACCCGGAAAACCGGTCGAGCTCGACATCGAGATCTGGCCGACCTGCATCGTCGTGCCCGCCGGCTACCGGATCGCGCTCAACATCCGCGGCCGCGACTACGAGCACGACGACGCCGCGGCGACGCTCTCCAACATGAAGCATCCGATGAAGGGCTGCGGCCCCTTCACGCATGACGACCCGAGCGACCGGCCGGCTTCGGTCTTCGGCGGCAAGGTGACGCTGCACTTCGAGAAGAAGCCCTACCTGCTGCTGCCCATCATCGCCGCGAAGTGAACCGAAAATCAGGGACAGACCACGTTTTTTGGAGAAGACCGTGAAGTCCATCCGCTTTTTTGCTGTTGCGTTTGCGGTGATGGCCGGCATCGGCACCGCGCTGGCGCAGTCGTACCCGTCGAAGCCGATCCGCATCATCATCCCGTTCCCGCCGGGGAACACCACCGACATCATGTCGCGCCTCATCGCGCCGAAGATGTCGGAGCACCTCGGGCAGCAGGTGATCGTCGAGAACCGTCCCGGCGCGAGCGGCATGCTCGGGCTGGACTATGTGGCGAAGCAGCCGGCCGACGGCTACACCATCGCCTGCGTGCAGGGCGGCAACATGGTCGTGCTGCCGCATACCTCGAAGAACATTCCCTATGACCCGCTGAAGGATTTCGCGCCGATCTCGGTGACGACCTTCAACTACCTCGCGATCGTCGCCAACCCCGAAGCGCCGTTCAAGACGATCGGCGAGATGGTGCGCTACGCGAAGGCGAACCCCGGCAAGCTCACGGTCGCGACCAACGGCGAAGGCGGCTTTCCGCACCTCGCCTTCGAGCATTTGCGCACGATGGCCGGCTTCACCTATACGCACGTACCGTACAAGGGCAGCGCGGCGATCGCCACCGACATCATCGGCGGCCAGGTCCAGGTGGGCATCGACGGCATTACCGGCATGACGCCGCACATCAAGTCCGGCCGCCTTCGCATTCTTGCAACGACCAACAAGACTCGCCCGACGCTGTGGCCCGATACCCCCGCGGCCTCGGAGGACGTGCCGGGCTACGAGTCGGGCGGCTGGTTCGGCTACGCCGCGCCGGCCAAGACGCCGCGCGAGATCGTCCTGAAGCTGAACGACGCGATCAACCGCGCCATGCGCGCCCCGGACGTCGCCGAGAAGCTCGAGGCGGCCGGCCTCATCATCCGCACCGAGCCGCCCGAGTTCTTCGCGCAGGTGCTTAAGAGCGACTATGACAAGTACGGGAAGCTCGTGAAGGACATCGGATTCCAGCCGCAATGACCGAGCGCATGCGCGAGCCCCATTACGAACCCTTCGGCTGGCATCACTGGCCGGAGCACTTTTTCTGGTCGTACCAGTTCCGCCGCGCGCTCGGCGAGACGCAGGAGGGCGGCGGGGCGGTGAGCGAGGTGTTCCAGGCGGCGAGCCGAATGAAGACCGGCGACGACGACAGCTGGCACGAAGAGTGGCTGCGCGTCGCAGAAAGAAACGACCGCCGGGGCGACGAGGAGGAGGAGAGGGGGCACATCCGCACGGCGATGAACTGCTGGCTGCGTTCGGCCGACTATTACCGCTCGGCCGAGTTCTGGTTGCTGCCCGACGATCCGCGGCGGCTCGCCACCTTCGACAAGTGCGAGCGCGCGAGCCGCAAGTGGCTGCGCTATCTCGGCGGCGAAGCGGTCGAGATTCCCTATGAGAACGGCGTGTCGATGCCCGCGTATTTCATCAAACCGAAAGGCCAGGCGAAGAATCCGGTCCTGATCTCCTTCGGCGGCCTGGACTCGTTCAAGGACGAGCTCTGGTTCATGACCGGGCACGGCGCCGTGCAGCGCGGCATCGCGGCGCTCATGGTCGACGGGCCGGGCCAGGGCGGCACGCTGCGGCGCCACGGCATCCCGACGCGCTACGACTATGAAGTGCCGGTCGGCCGCTGCATTGATTTTCTTCTGAAGAGAGGCGACGTGGATGGCAGCCGCATCGCGGTCAGCGGCTCGAGCCTCGGCGGCTACTACTCGGCGCGGGCGGGGTCGAAAGAGCACCGCCTCGCCGCGTGCATCTCGCACGGCGCGATCTGGGACGTCGAGCAGCGCTTCCGCGACCGCGGCGAAGGCCACGCGCTCGCCAGTCACATGAAGTGGGTGTTCGGCGCGAAGAGCATGGCCGAGGCGATCCAGAAGGCGCGCCCGTTCAAGCTCGAGGGCGTGCTCGGCGAGATGCGTTGCCCCTATCTGGTTCTGCACGGCGGACACGATGTGCTCGGCGTGGAGAACTCGAAGACCGTCTATGAATATGCGAAAGCGAAGGGCGTGAAGGTCACGCTGCGCCTCACCAGCGAGGAGGAGACCGGCGCCGAGCACTGCCAGCACGACAATCCCACGCTCGGCCAGGAGCTGATGATCGACTGGCTCGCCGACGTCTTCGGCATCGATCAGCGCAGTATTGCCTTCGCTCCGTGAAAAATTGCTCTGACCCCTTTTTCGAAGCATTATGGCTGGATCAATTGCTAAGGAGGGTTCCATGGACGCCGCCGGCGACAAGCTGATGGAGGAATTCCGCGAGGTTGTGGCCGCCGCCGAGGAGTTTCTGAACGCCGCCTCGGGCGAGGACGCCGAGCGCATGCAGGAGCTGCGCGGGCGCGCCGAGGAGGCGCTGCGCAAGGCGCGCGCCCGGATCGAGGGCGCGGGATTCCAGCTCGAGGCGCAGGTGCGCGACCATCCGCTTGCCGCCGTCGGCATCGCGGCGGTGGCGGGGCTGGTCGCGGGCATCCTGCTCGCGCGCAAATGAGCGCCAGCGTGCTCGAGTCGGCGCGCAGCATGCTCGCCGACCTGATCTCGCTCGGGCAGACCCGCTTCGAGCTCTTCAGCGTCGAGCTGCGCGAGGAGCTCGCGCGCATCGCCACGCTGCTGCTGGGCGGCCTCGCGGCGCTGATCCTCGGCATCCTGGGCATCGCCTTCGCCGCGTTCGCCATCGTGGTTGCGATGGCGCCCGAATATCGCCTTCTTGCGGCGGCGCTCGTCGCCGGCGGGTTCGTCCTGGCCGCGGTGCTGCTCGCCTTCGCCGTGCTGCGCTTCGCCCGCGCCAAGCGCCGGCCCTTCGGCGCCACGCTGGCCGAGCTGCGGCGCGACTACGAGGCGATCAAGCCGTGATCTTCGGGGCGCGCGAGCTGCAGCGGCGCCGCATCGGCCTGGTGGCGCGCTGCTCCGCGCAGCGGACCTCGATCGCCGCCGCCGCGGGCCCGCTCACGGCTAAGGCGGCCGCGGCCGACCGGGTCCTGACCGCGGTTCGGGTCCACCCGATCATGGCCACCCTGGCAGCGGGCGCGGTTGCGGGGCTGGTTCCGCGCGTCCTGCCGCCGTGGGCGACACGGGTGTGGCTTCTCTACTCGTTGCTGAGGCGGTTTGTCGGCTGACGGCATGGCCGCGCGGCTCGCGGGGTCACTCGAGCTTCATCTCCATGCGCACCGAGCCCTTTGACGCGGCTTCCATGGGCTTCGACACGATGAAGATGCGCTCGGGACTGAGGCCCTTGTTCGCGAGCAGCGCGTCGCGCACGGCGGCCGCGCGCTGCTGCCCGAGGGCATCGAGCGTGGCCGGCGTAGGCTTGAGGTGGTCGAGCAGGGCGGACTGCACGAAGCCCAGGCGCGCATCGAGGTTCGGGTCCTTCGACGCCTGTATTTCAGCGGGATAGAGCGGCATCGTCTTCAGCCGCGCGCGGTAGACGGTCTCGAACGCCTCGAGGCGCTTCCTTTTCGCTACGTCGTCGAACGGTTTGGCGGTGTCCACGGGCGCGATGAGCGAGGCCAGCGCCTGCTTCGCCACCACCTCGCTGTCCGCCGCGGTGGCGATCGTGTTCGGCACGTTCACCCGGATTTGCGGGCGCTCGACCAGGCCGTTGGCCAGCGTGCCGAGCTTGTTGCTCGCGTCCTGCGTCAGGCTCGCCGAGCCCGGCTCGAACTCCACGAACGCGAGGTCGTCGCCGCCGCCGAACAGCGCGCCGATCGCCGCGAACGGCGCGGTGACGATCTTCGACAGCAGGCCCACGACGGCCTTCCAGATGAGCGGCCCGAGGCGGAACTCGGGATCGTCGAGCGTGCCGCTCACCGGCAGGTCGAGCTCGATAACGCCGCGCCGGTCCTTGAGAAGCGCCACGCCGAACTTGATCGGGATGGGCGCGGCGTCCTTGGAGTCGGTCTTGTCGCCGAACTCGAGGTTGTCCACGACGATGTGGTGCTGGGCGTCGAGCTTGCGCTCCTCGACGCGATACTTCATCGCGGTCGAGAGCTTGCCCTTGCTGATGGCGTAGCCGGCGAATTTGCCGGAGTAGGGGTTGAACGTGGTGAGCTCGATGTTGCTGAATTTGAGCGTCAGGTCCGAGTAGACCGCGGCCGAGAGCAGGTTCACTTCGCCGGTGAGCTCGACCGGGGAATACTGGTCGACGCTGCCGCCGAGGGCCACCTTGGCGCGCGACCCGGGGTCCGACGATAGTCCGCTGACCTCGCCGTTGAGGCCGACGATTCCGCTCGCGAAGTTGGGCTGGATCGAGTGATCCGCGAAATTGGCCGAGCCGTCGACGACCTGGACGGTGCGAATCGTGACCGGCAACGGCTTGGAGGGTTTGGAATTTTCCTTCCTGGCAGGCGCGGGCGCGCTGGCCGCGGCCTTCTGCGGCGCCAGCACCTGCGCAACGTTGACGCCGCCGTCCTCGGCGATGACCACGCGCGCGTAGGGCTGCCGGGCGACGATGCGCTCGATGCGCAACCGGTCGGGCTGCTGCTGGAACTGGATGCCGGTGATGGCGAGCGAGCGCCACTTCACGAAATCCTCGCGCAACAGCCGGTCGGTGGTGCGCACTTCGTCGATCCTCACGTCGCCGGAGAATTTCGATGCGACCGGCTTGTGGGCGGACGCCGTGAATGCGACATCGCCCTTCACCCCCAGCCGGCCGGAGTGCAGCGTCATCGCCGTCGATTGCGCGATATAGGGCTGCAGCGACGCGAGCGGGAAATCCTTGAGCTCGAGCGCGAGCTTCGCGCTCGGCGGCTCGAGGCCGACGTCGCCCCGCACGCTGAAAACGCCGCGGCCGTCGATGCCGATCTTGGCGTCGAGCTTCAGCCGCGCATCGCTCGCCGTGCTCCAGTA
>JBJMWH010000455.1:0-8191 GCA_045810245.1 Burkholderiales bacterium
GGGGTTCTACTGGGGCTTCAACGTCGAGCTCGCGCGAACCGCGCGCTCCGGCGAGGAATCATTCTGGAGCGCCGAGCTCATTCCGATCCTGGGATACCGCGCCGGCCGCTGGCATGTCGTCGCCAATCCGGGCGTGGACAAGCAGATTTCGGGAAGCTCGCGCGCGACGAATTTCCAGCCCGCGGCGAAGCTCGCCTATCAGGCGCTCGGCTGGAATTCGTTTGGCTTTGAGTATTACGGCGGCGATCAGAGCCGCATGCTGTATCTCGCGTGGGACGGCAGGATCGGAAAATCGGACTTCAACCTCGGCATCGGTCGGGGATTCACCGACGCCTCGGATCGATGGGTGCTCAAGATGATCTTCGAGTTCGCCTTTCGCTGACCACTTGATCGGAAGTGCGGGTATGGAGCTTGCACCGTGGAAGTGTTTTTGAAAGGGTCTGCAAGATGCGGGTCGCGCAGGTCGCGCCGCTCGTCCTGCCGGTGCCGCCCGGGCAGTATGGCGGCACCGAACGAGTCATCCACAACCTTTGCGAAGCCCTCGTATCGCGAGGGCACGAGGTGACGCTTTTCGCGAGCGGCGACTCGGACACCAGCGCGCGCCTGGCGCCGGCAGTGCCGAAGGCCTTGTGGAAGGACGCGCCCATACCGGATCCAATCGCGCCGGTCTTGCGCATGCACGCCGAGGTGTTCAGACGCGCGCATGAATTCGACGTGATCCATACGCATACCGACTACTTCGCTTTCCCCTTTGCGCGAGAGTCGATGGCGCCGGTACTGAGCACCCTGCACAGCAGGCTCGACATCCCCCATTACCCCGAAATGCTGCAACTCTTTCCCGAGGTCCATCTCGTGGCGATCAGCCGCTCACAGCAGTCGCAGGCGCCGGGCGCGAACTGGGCCGGTACGGTGCACCATGGGCTCGCGATCGACGATTACGAGTTCGACCCGAAGGGTGGCGAGGGGCTGGTTTTCCTTGGCCGACTGAGCGCGGAGAAAGCGCCTCACAGCGCGATCGACGTCGCGGTCCAGGCGGGCGTTCCGCTCACGGTCGCGGGACGAGTCGATCGCGGCGAGCGCGAGTACTTCGAACGTGAAGTCGTGCCGCGGCTCTCACACCCGCTGGTGCGCTTCGTCGGGCAGGTCGGGGACCGGGAGAAGCAGGCCCTGCTGCGCAACGCGCGCGCGCTGCTCTTTCCGATCGACTGGCCCGAGCCTTTCGGCCTGGTCATGATCGAGGCCATGGCGTGCGGTACGCCGGTGATCGCGCGGCCGAAGGGCGCCGCGCCGGAAGTCTTGGCCCACGGCGTGACCGGTCTGCTGGCGGACAGCCACGACGAGCTGGTCGCGGCGGTGGCGAAAGTGCGCTCGCTCGACCGGGCGGCCTGCCGGCGTCGTGTGGAAGAAAATTTCAGCGTGGACGCGATGGCCGATCGCTACGAATGCATCTATAGCGAGGTCGCGTCGCGCAAGCGACTCATGGGGCTGCGACGTTTTCGCCGAGCCACTTGAGCAGGTGGTCGGCGACCTGAAGGTTGTTCTTGTCCATCATCATCATGTGGCTGTTCCCTTTGATGCCGGCCTCCGGGAGAAGAACGAGCGCCGCACGTCCGCCGGCGGACTTGATCGCCTTCACCGCCGCGAGACAGGCATCGCGCCGCTTGTCGCCGTTCACGGTTTCCTTGGCGCCCACGCTGTTGTCGCCCCAGAGCGAGAGCATCGGCACTGATTTGAACCGTGCCGCGTCCGCGGACTGAAAAGTATCGCAACCGCCCTCGACGCTGACGAGCGCGCGCACCCGGTCCGCGCGCTTGCGCACGACGTCCAGTCCATAGACGCCGGACTGCGAATGCACCATCACCACCGCCGGACCGATCTTGTCGAGCAGCGCCACCAGCCCGTCGATGGTGTTGGCGCCGACGCCGCCGAGCGTGGTTTCGGCGTTCGGCACGAGCTGCGCGGTGTATTGCTCCATCGCCTCCACCGGGAACTGCAGGCCGGGGAACGGGACGCCGTACGACGCTCCGAGCCGGAAGTTGAGCCACGCGCGTTCCTGCGTCGCGAGAAAAAGAGTCGGCAGCGACGCCGGGTTGGCGCCGGGCTGCTCGCGAACCAGGTTGACCGGCGTAGGATCGAAACCGGAGCGCCCGCGGCCGGAATGGTCCACGACGTAGACCGGGAAGCCCTTGCGCAGGAAATACGTTGCCCAGCCCTCGCGGCCGTCCGGCGTGGTCTCGTAGGTAACCCCGGAATGATTCGAGCCGTGCACCAGTACGAGCGCCGGACCCTTCCGCGATGCCGGGATGCGGTAATGGACATACATCTGATTCACGGTGATGCGTCCAGGCGCGGCCGGACCGGTGACGAGCGACGCCCCTGGATATTGCGAGGTCACGACCTTGCCGTTGACGAAGAAGCTGCCCTCGTCTTCGAGCGTGAGCGGGCCGCCCAGCGTACCGGCGGTTGCGCTGTACGAAAGGAATGCGGCAAGGACGGCAGAGCAGGCTTTCATGGCTGGAGACCTCCCTGGGCTGGGCGGGAAAGCGTACCAAGTTTTTCTCGGCTGCGGTGTCGATCGGGCGCCGCGCCGTTCGACCAGAGAATAGGCACCTACGAAAGGAGAAGGACCATGTCAGGAAACACCATCCGGCTTCATCGCGTGCTTCGCGGCACGCCCGAGCGCGTCTATCGCGCCTTCCTCGATCCGGACGCCATGGCGAAGTGGCTGCCGCCCAACGGCTTCACCGGGAAGGTGCACGAGGTCGACGCCCGGGTCGGGGGCGCGCACAGGATGTCGTTCACGAACTTCGGCACGGGCGCGAGCCACTCTTTCGGCGGCCGCTACCTCGAGCTCAAGCCGAACGAGCGCCTGCGCTACACGGACAAGTTCGACGACCCCAACCTCCCGGGGGAGATGACGGTCACGGTGAGCCTGAAAGCGGTCTCCTGCGGCACCGAGCTCAACGTCGTGCAGGAGGGCGTTCCGGAGGTGATCCCGGCCGAGGCCTGCTACCTGGGCTGGCAGGAGTCGCTCGACGCCCTCGCCAGGCTCGTCGATCCGCAAATTCCTTAGAAGGCGCCAACGATTGCCGCGCTCATCCGGTGATCTCGATGCGGCGCGGCTTCGCGCGCTCGGCCTTCTGAATGCGCAGCTTGAGAACGCCGTGTTTGAGCTCGGCGCTGAGCTTGCCGGGGTCGAGCTCCTTCGACAGGCTGAACACGCGCCGGTAGCGCGGCAGATTCACCTCGACGTGGGTCGCCTCGAGATCCTTGGGCATCTCGAGCGCCATCTCGCCTTCGATGATCAGCATTTCGCCGTCGGCTTGCACGTCCAGCTTGTCCTTGGGCACGCCGGGTAGATCGGCGTACAGCGTGATGCCGGAATCGTCCTCGATGACGTCGACCGGCGGCAGCAGCGCCGGCTGCTCGATGGCGGTGTGGTCGCCGTCGCGTCTGACAGCGGTTTGCTCGTTCATGTCGTCTCCTCGCTCAATTCACGTCAATGCGGCGCGGCTGCGCCGATTCCAGCCGCTTGATGCTCACGTGCAGGACGCCCTCGCGGTAGGCCGCACGCACCTCGTTCGGATCCAGGTCGTCGGAAAGCGTGATCACGCGGTGGAAGCGCCCGGCGAAGCGCTCGTTCATGTGCACGCTCGCCCGCTCGCGCTCGGCGGGAAGCGCGGGTTTGCGTTCGCCGGCGATGCTCAGTACGCCGCGCTCGAGCTGGACGTCGATGCTTTTGGGCTCCAGCCCCGGGGCGAACGCGTAAATCTCCACCGACTGCGGCGTGCTCGCTACGTTGAGCGCGGGGAAGCCGCCCCGCGCGAAGCCCCGGATACTGGGAGAAAATTCAAACGCTCGTTGGACCTGACGCTGCAGGCGGTCGAGCTCCGCGAAAAGGTCGCGGGGGAAAAGCGAGAGTTCCATGGCCCTGTCCTCCACAAGAGTCGTTTCGGGGCGGAAATAGGAGCGGTTGCGCGGTTTTCAAGGGCCTTGAAATCGGCCGGTGCCGCCCGGAGCTAGAACCGTTTTTCGTCCGGCTTGGAGTACCCTGGGGGCGTTGGGGCACTCCCGGTTGGGGCACTCCCTTGGGGCACTCCCTTTGGCATACCAGCTGACCCTCGAAGAACGGCCGACCTACCTCTACGCGCGTGCGGAGGGCGACCTCACGCCGGCGAACGCGTTGAAATTTCTCGAGGAGGCCTACGCGGCCTGCGTCAGGACCGGCCGGCCGGACGTGCTGCTGGACATGCAGCTCCACGGCTCCAACCTCGCCACGACCAGCGTATACGAGGTCATTTCGCAGCGTGCGGCGGACGGCGGGAAGCTGCGCAGGATTGCCTATGTGCCCTTCGGGACCGACGATCGGTCGATGGCCTATTTCGCCGAGACCGTGGCGGTCAACCGCGGCGTGAACGTGCGCCTCTTCGAGAGCCTCGCCGCGGCCGAGCGGTGGCTGTCGGAAGCCTAATCGAGCTGCAGACCGAATTCGCGAGCGATGCCGGCGGTTTGCTCGTAGGTATCGCGCAGAATCTGCGCGAGCTCTTCGGGCGTCGAGGAGAGGGCGACCGAGCCCGCCTTCTCGATCAGGTCGCGGTACTCGGGAGACTTCACGATCGCGCCGACCTGCTGGTTGAGGAGCGCGATCACCGGCTGCGGGATGCCGGCGCCGCCGCAGAGGCCGAGCCAGCCGAAACGCACGAACGCGAGCCCTTTCTCGGTGAGCGTCGGTATTCCGGGCGCCGCGGCGAGGCGCTCGGCGCTCGTGACGGCGAGCACGCGCAGCCGGCCTGCCTTGTACTGCGGCAGGACCGTGAGGGTGGGCGAAACGTAGAGCTGCACCCGGCCCGAGATCAGGTCGTTCAAGGCGTCGGCGCCGCCCTTGTAGGGGATCCCGGTGAGGCGCAGTCCGGCGGCCTTCGCCAGCTCGAGCGCGAGCACCTCCTGCGCCGACCCGCGGCCGATGGTGCCGTAGTTGAGCTTGCCGGGGTTGGCGCGCGCATGGGCGATAAACCCTTCGAGGTCCTGCGCCGGCACCTCGTTGCTGAGCGCGACTGCATAGTAATAGCGCGAGATCTGGGTGATCGGTGCCAGGTCGGAAAGCTTGTAGCCGACGTTCTTGTAGACCGCGGCGTTGATGGACTCGAAATGGGTGCAGAGGAGCAGGTTGTAGCCGTCCCTCGGCTTGGAGAGGACGTCCTGCGTTGCGATCTGTCCGCCCGCGCCGGGGCGGTTCTCCACGATCACCCGCTGGCCGAGAGCGGTCCCGAGCCGATCGGCGACGAACCGCGCCGGCAGGTCGGTGGGTCCGCCGGCGCTGAAGCCGACCACGAGCCTCACGGGCTTCTCCGGGTAGCCGGTTTGTCCATGCAGCACGCCGGACACGGCGAGCAGCCATACGACGATTAATATTCGCGTCATGGGAGAGCGACGACGATGAAGCGTAGCACCGATCGCATTCGCACCACGCATACCGGAAGCCTGCCGCGGCCCGCCGACATGCTCGCCGCGCTGCATGCGCGCTTCGAGGGCGGGCGCGTCGACGAGTCGGCGTACGAGAACGCGCTCGCGCGAAACGTGCGCGAGATCGTGCGCCAGCAGGTCGAGGCGGGCATCGATATCGTGAGCGACGGCGAGTGCAGCAAGCCGAGCTTCATGGCGTACCGCGCCGAGCGCATCGGCGGCTTCGAGCCGCGCATCCCCAAGGGCGGCATGCCCGCGCCGGGACCGGTCGACCCGAACGGGCGCGATGCGACCCTGTTTCCCGAGTACTACCGAAACATCCAGGAGCACAGCCCGTTCGCCAATACAGTGCGGGTTGCGCCGCGGGTGTGCGTGGCGCCGATCAGCTACGTCGGCCAGAAATTCCTGCAGCGCGACCTCGCCAACCTCAGGGGGGCGATGTCCGAGGCCGGAGCCGACGCGGGGTTCATGCCTTCGGCGAGCCCGATCCCGAGCGACGCGAACGAGCACTACCGCTCGGAAGCGGAGTACTTCGAGGCCCACGGCGAAGCCATGCGCGAGGAATACAAGGCGATCCTCGACGCGGGCCTGTACCTGCAGATCGACGATCCGAGAATGGTGAGCTCGTGGGATTCGCGCAAGGACCTGGACCTCGCGCAGTACCGCGCGTGGATGCAAGCGCGCATCGAGCATCTGAACCACGCGCTGCGGGGATTCCCCGTGGAGCGCATCCGCTACCACACCTGCTACGGCGTCAACTTCGGGCCGCGCCTCTCCGACCTGCAGCTCGAGCAGGTGCTCGACCTCATCCTCACGATCGGCGTCGGCGCCTACTCGTTCGAGGCCGCCAATCCGCGCCACGACCACGAGTGGCGCGTCGCGCAGAAGCTGAAGCTGCCCGAAGGCAAGGTGCTCATTCCGGGCGCGGTCACCCATTCGAACGTGACGATCGAGCATCCGGAGGGCGTCGCCGACCGCATCGAGCGCTGGGCCCGGGCCGCGGGTCGCGAGAACGTGATGTTCGGCAACGACTGCGGCTTCGCCTCGACCGCGGGCAATACCGAAATTCCGGAAGCGGTCGCCTGGGCGAAGCTCAAGGCGCTGGGCGAGGGCGCGCGGATCGCTTCGCGGCGCCTGTGGCCCGATTAGGCCGCGAGGCTGGCGTTCGTCAGGTCCGTGACCAGCATGTGGCCCGGCGAATGCGTGATGCACAGCGACGGCCGGGCCTCGAGCACCGCCGACTGAGGCGTGATGCCGCAGGCCCAGAAGAGCGGCAGCTCGTCGGCGCGCACCTCGGTCGGATCGCCGGCCCAGGGCTCATCCAGGTTTTCGATTCCGATCATTTCCGGAAAACCCACATGGATGGGCGAGCCATGCACGCGCGGATAGCGCGAGGTGATTTCGATCGCGCGGATCGCGTCGGCGGGCTTGAAGGGCCGCATTGATACGACGAGCTTGCCGCGGAAGCGGCCGGCTGGGACGGTGTCGAGGCTGGTGCGGTACATCGGCACGTTGGTTCCCTGCTCGACGTAGCGCAACCGCAGCCCGGCGGCCATCAGTGCTTCTTCGAAGGAGAAGGAGCAGCCCAGGACGAAGGTCACGAGATCCTCGCGCCAGAGATCGCGCAGGTCGCTGACGTCGCCCGCCTGCTTTCCGTTCCGAAAGATGCGATAGGCGGGCACGTCGGTCCGGATGTCCAGGTCTGCGCCGAGCTCGGGCAGGCGCGGATCGCCCGGCGCCGAGACGGCGAGCAGCGGACAGGGCTTCGGGTTCGCTTCACAGAAGGCGCGGAAGTCATCGGCGTATTCACGCGGCAGGATGCAGATGTTTCCCTGCACGTAGCCGCGGGCAAGCCCGGCGGTGTTCCTGCGGTGCCGGCCCGCGCGAATGGCCTTTCGAACTTCCACAGGGTTATTCATCTACTGGTCCGTCAGGGCAAGGCCTTCCCGTTGCGGCGTGGCGCTACGCACCTGCGAAGAGCGCTTGTGGAACTTGCCGTCCTTCATGATCACCGTCAGCTTCGCTTGGTCCTGCAGCACGCGCACGTCGCGCGTCGGATCGCCGTCGACCAGAAGAAGGTCGGCGAGATAACCCGGCTTCAGCTGCCCGAGCAGCTCGCCGCGTCCCATGAGCTCGCCGCCGAGCTTCGTCGCGGCGACCAGCGCTTCGGTCGCGCTGTAGCCCAGGAGCTCGACGAACCACTGCAGATCGCGCGCGTTGCGCCCGATCGGGTTGTAGGGGAAGCCGTAGTCCCCGCCCGGCAGCACGCGGATGCCGCGTTTGCGCATCTTCGGGTAGAGCTTCTGCATGCGCTCGAGGGTGAAAGGCGCGCCGAGCTTCTCGGCGACCGCGCGGGTGATGCCGAAGTCGGCCGCCTCGTAGGTCCGGGCGTACATGAGCCCGATCGCGGGCGCGACGAAGAGCTCGTGCTTTCTCTCCTCCAGCAGGTCGAGCGCCTCTTCGTCGGCGTGGCTGCAGTGGTACAGGATGCGAAAGCCGTGCTTCGCGCCGAGCTTCACCGCCTGGGCAGCTTGCGCGTGGCAGGCGAGGAAGAGACCGCAGGCGCGGGCCTCCTCGCCGATCGCGGCGACCTCCTCCTCGGTATAGGTGAGCTGCTGCGAGCCGCCCGGCGTGAACGCCTCGTCGCTCGAGAGCAGAAACTTGATCGAGTCGACGCCGGCTTTCGCCATCTCCCGTACGTAGGCGCGCATCGCCGCGGGACCGCGCG
>JBJMWH010000456.1:0-3173 GCA_045810245.1 Burkholderiales bacterium
TATCCGACTCCAAGCAATTGCCACACCGGCCCCTTCGTTTGCCCCACATGGAGCCGAACTTTCTGCGCACTGCAAAGGAAGCTCCTGAATGGAGCCTACGTCATTCCGATCGGGCGGCGCGACGCGCTTCCATCAGCTCGACGATCCGCTCCGGTGAGAGCGGATATTCGTTGACGGTCACGCCGTAGCCGGAAAGCGCGTCCTCGACGGCCGACACGACCGTGGCGAGGCACGGAATGGTGCCGCCTTCGCCGGCGCCTTTGACGCCGATGGGGTTCCAGGGCGAGGGGGTTTCCATGTGCTGTAGGTGCATGCGAGGCATGTCGGGGGCGGTGAGGAGGAGGTATTCGCCGTAGTTCGTCGTCTGAGGCTGGCCGGAGTCGCGGTCGTAGATCATGCGCTCGAAGAGGACGTTGCTGATGCCGTGGGCGACGCCGCCGACGATCTGGCCGTCGACCAGGACGGGGTTGATGATGCGGCCGCAGTCGTGGGCGACGTAGTAGTCGACGACGCGGGTGTGTCCGGTTTCCGGCTCGATCTCGACCACGGCGATGTTGCTGCCGTTCGCGTACACCGGGCGCTCGGGCGAGTGGTACGCGGTCGCATCGAGGCCGGGGGTGAAGCCGAGCGGGTTGGGAACGTTGACGAAGCCCATCAGCCGGCGGGCGATCTCGGCGAGGGGGATGTGCTTGTCCGGGATGCCCTTCACGCGCACGGCGCCGTCGGCGATCTCGAGGTCGGCTTCGTGCGCTTCCATCAGCTCGGCGGCGAAGCGGATCGCCTTGTCGCGCACTTGCCGCGCGGCGATGTGGGCGGCGGAGCCGGCGGTGACGGTGTTGCGGCTGCCGGCGGTCGACATGCCCATCGGGAAGGCGCCGGTGTCGCCGGCTTCGACCAGCACGTCCTCGGCGTTCGTGCCGAGCTCGTCGGCGACGACCTGGGCGAGCATGGTCTTCAACCCCTGCCCGATCGCGCCGGCGCCGGTGGTGACGACGATCTTGCCGGAGGGGAAGACGCGCACGTGCGCGCCTTCGTGCGGGGCGATGCCGGTGTCTTCGTTGTAGGCTCCGATGCCGATGCCGAGGAGGCGGCCGCGCTGGCGCGCCTCGGCGCGGCGCTGCTCGAAGCCGGCATAGCCGGAGGCCTCGAGCGCCATCTCGAGGCAGGCGTGGTAGTCGCCGCTGTCGAACATCACCGGGTTGCCGTTGGGCAGCTTGCCGCCGGTCGAGTACGGCATCTGCTCGCTGCGGATGAAGTTGCGCCGGCGCACCTCGGCGCGGTCGAGCTTCAGGTTGCGCGCGACGCAGTCCATGCTGCGCTCGAGGATGAAGTTGGCGAACGGCCGCCCGGCGCCGCGGATGGGCGAGGTCGGCACCGCGTTGGTGAATACGACGTCGATGGCCATGTCCATCGACTTGATCTCGTAGGGCCCGGGGTAGTTGACCACCGAGCCGAGCGGCAGGAGCAGCCCGTAAGGCGAGTAGGCGCCGTGGTCGTGCACGGCGCGGCCGCGCAGGGCCAGGACTTTGCCGTCGCGCGTCGTCGCCACCTCGACGTCCCACACCTGGTCGCGCGTCTGCGTGGTGGCGATGAAGTGCTCGCGCCGATCCTCGATCCATTTCAGCGGCCGGCCGAGCTTCGGCGCGGCGAGCGCCAGCGCGAGCTCCTCCGGGTAGTGGGCGCACTTCGGGCCGAAGCCGCCGCCGACGTCGGGCGCGACGACGCGGATCTTCGCCTCGGGCCGGCCGGTGTAGGCGGCGAGGAAGCGCTGCACCAGGTACTGCGACTGGGTCGAGCTGTAGAGCGTGAGCTGGTCGGAGAACTCGTCGTGGATCGCCACCACGCCGCGGCACTCGATCGAGTGGCAGCCGCCGCGGTGCTGGGTGTAGCGGCTGCGAAAGACATGGTCCGCGCCCGCAAAGGCGGCGTCGGGATCGCCGAACTTCCACGGGATGCGCGCCACCAGGTTGTCGGGCGAGTCGAGATGCGCGCGCGGCGCGCCGGGCTTGGCCGCGTCCAGCACGTCGATCACCGCGGGCAGCGGCTCGTAGTCCACGGCGACGAGCTGCGCCGCGTCCTCGGCGAGGTAGCGGTTCTCCGCGACCACCATGGCGATGGTCTCGCCCACATAACACACCTCGCTGCCGGCGAGCGGATACTGGGTGATGTTCTGCTTGAGGAGCGGATGCGGGTTCGCCTGCACCATGCGGCTCGAGCCGAGATCTTTCAAAGTGAGAACGGCCACCACGCCGGGCAAACCTGCCGCCGCGGCGGTGTCGATGCCGCGGATGCGCGCATGCGCCTCGCTCGAGCGCACGAAGGCGACTTCCAGCATCCCGGGCAGCGCGATGTCGTCGACGAAGCGGCCGCGGCCGCGCAGGATCGCCGGGTCCTCGATGCGCTTGACCGACGAGCCGATGTTCCTCGAGCCCATGTCAGCCCTCCCCGCGCAGGCGCCGCGCGGCGCTCAGCGCCGCGTCGACGATGGTGGCATAGCCGGTGCAGCGGCAGAGGTTGCCGGAGATCGCATCGCGCACCTGCTCTTCGGTCGGGTCCGGGGTTTCGCGCAGGAAGGCGGTGAGCGTGGTCAGCATGCCCGGCGTGCAGAACCCGCATTGCAGGCCGTGCTTTTCCCAGAACGCCTGCTGCAGCACGCTGAAGGTGCCGTCCGGTGCGGCGAGACCTTCCGTCGTAATCACATTACAAGCGTCGGCCTGCACCGCGAACAGGATGCAGGAGCGCACCGCCTCGCCGTCCAGGAGCACGGTGCAAGCGCCGCACACGCCGTGCTCGCAGCCGAGATGGGTTCCCGTGAGGCGCAGCTCGCGGCGCAGGAAGTCGGCGAGGTGCAGGCGCGTTTCCACCTCGCGCGTATGGCGCTGGCCGTTCACGGTGAGGGTGATGGTTCGCTTGTCGGTCATCTTGCCGAGTTTTCCGCCGCGTTTTCCTAAATTGCTCGCTGGTACGCCGTCTTCACGGCGCGCGCCGTCAGCACGCCGGCGAGGCGCTGGCGGTAGGCGCCGCTCGCGAAGAGGTCGGACTTGGCCTCGACTTTGCGCGCTTCGGCCGCGGCCGCCTCGATCGCTTCTTCGCCGGCATTTGTCCCAGTTAAAAGCTTCTCCGCTACGGCAAGCCGCACCGGCGCGTAGGCGATGCCGACCACGCTGATGGCC
>JBJMWH010000457.1:0-3069 GCA_045810245.1 Burkholderiales bacterium
TACGCGGTAGCCCTCGGCGCGCAGCGCCTTGCAGGCTTGTGCGCCCGAATAATCGAACTCGCAGGCCTGGCCGATGACGATCGGCCCGGCGCCGATGATGAGAATGCTTTTTATGTCATTACGCTTTGGCATCGCTCATCATCCTGGCGAAGCGATCGAACAGATACCCGATGTCGTGCGGTCCCGGGCTCGCTTCCGGGTGTCCCTGAAAACAAAACGCCGGCCTGTCAGTGCGGGCAAGGCCCTGGAGGGAACCGTCGAAGAGAGACACGTGCGTAGGCCGCAGGTTTTTTGAGATTGAAGCAGGATCGACGGCAAAGCCATGGTTCTGGCTGGTGATGACCACGCGCCCCGTGTCGAGGTCCTTTACCGGGTGATTTGCGCCGTGGTGCCCGAACTTCATCTTCATGGTCTTCGCGCCCGAGGCGAGGCCCATCAGCTGGTGGCCGAGGCAGATGCCGAACACCGGCAGCCGGGTCGCGTCGAGGATCTCGCCGATCGCCTCGATGGCGTAATCGCAGGGCTCGGGGTCGCCCGGGCCGTTCGAGAGAAATACCCCATCGGGCTTCATCCGCAGGATCTCGCGTGCGGGTGTCTGTGCGGGGACTACGGTAACGCGCGCGCCGCGCTCGACGAGCATGCGCAGGATGTTGTGCTTGATGCCGTAGTCGCACGCGATGACCTGGAAGCGGCCATCGCCTTTGCGCTCGTAGCCTTTGCCGAGCTGCCAATGCCCTTCGCCCCATTCATAAGGCCGCTCGGTGGTCACGACCTTGGCCAGGTCCATGCCCGCGAGGCCGGGAAACGCCCTCGCCTTTGCCAGCGCGGCCGCGTCGACGTCACCTGCGTGCCGTTGTGGGTCATAAGCCCATAAACAGCCGTTCTGGGCGCCCTTTTCGCGCAGGATCCGGGTCAGCTTGCGCGTATCGATATCGGCAATTCCCGCAACGCCTGCGGCGCGCAGGTACGAAGCGAGATCGCCGCCGGCGCGGAAATTCGAATGCAGGCGCGGCACGTCGCGCACGATGAGCCCTTCGGCGTACACGCGCGCCGATTCCACGTCTTCGCCGTTGACGCCCGTGTTGCCGATGTGCGGGTAGGTGAGCGTGACGAGCTGCCGGCAGTACGACGGGTCGGTGAGGATCTCCTGGTAGCCGGTGATCGCGGTGTTGAAGACGACCTCGCCCACGGCGCAGGCGCGCGCGCCTATGGAGCGGCCGTGAAAAACCGTTCCGTCGGCGAGGACCAGGACGGCGGCGTCGGCTGTGGACATCGTTTTCCGGGTGCGGATGCGAAAAGCGGGAAAGGCACTTGCCTCTCCCGCTTCATTGAAGAAAGGATTATAGACCCAAAACGTCGGCCATGTCGTAGAGCCCGGGCGCGCGGTTCTGCAGGAACCGGGCCGCGCGCAAGGCGCCCGCAGCGTAGGTCATGCGGCTCTGGGAACGCACCGTCACTTCCACGCGCTCGCCCTGGCCCGCGAAGATCACCGTATGTTCGCCCACGATGTCGCCGCCGCGGATCGCGTGAAAGCCGATTTGCTTCTCCGGCCGCTCGCCGGTTTCTCCCGCCCTGCCATGGCGCGCCACGTCGGAAAGCTTGCGATTCAAGGCCTTCGCCACGACCTCGCCGAGCCTGAGCGCGGTGCCGGAAGGCGCGTCGACCTTGTGGCGGTGGTGCGCCTCGATGATCTCGACGTCGTAGCCCTCGCCGAGGATCCGCGCCGCCGTCTCGGCGAGCTTGTACGCGGCGTTGACGCCCACGGCGAAGTTGGCGGCCATGGCGATCGGCATGCGCTTCGCCGCCTCCTCGATGGTCTTCTTCTGCGCCGGGGAGAATCCGGTGGTGCCGATCACCATCGCCTTCGCGTGGCGCAAGTGCTCGAGCGTGCCTTCCGGGCGCGTGAAGTCGATCAGCACGTCGGCGGCGGCGGCCGTTTTCGGGTCCGAAGCAATCCGGATGGTTCCGACTTCCTGGCCGACCGCCGGGCTGCCGGGCACGTCGAACGCGCCGGCGAGGCTGAGGCCGCGGTCGGCGAGGACCGCCTCGATCAGCGTGCGGCCCATGCGGCCGCCCGCTCCGGCGATCGCGATCTTCATCGGGTCTGTCCTCCTCCGGAGGGCGCTACGTCGCCGTCGACGCGCGCGAGCTGGCCTTGCTCGAACAGCACGGCAAGCTTGCGCTGCTCGCGCGCTCCCTTGGGTGTCTCGCGCCAGTAGACGTAGTCCCAGCGGTCGGAGTGGAAGATGTCGGTCACCATCGGCGTGCCGAGGATGAAGCGCACCTGCTCCTTGGTCATTCCGGGCTTGAGCTGCGCCACCATCTCCTGCGAGATGTAATTGCCCTGCTGGATCTCGATCCGGTAGGGCGTGACGCCGGGGATGCGCGGCACGAAGCCGCAGCCGGCGACGAGGCCCGCGGCGAGCGCGGCGGCGGCAAGGCGGCGGATCGGGGAGCGGCGCAGCATCCGCCTATAATGGTAGCCGAATGGACAGCACGCAGAGCCTGAAGGACAGCGGCCTCAAGGCGACGCTGCCGCGGCGCAAGATCCTGGAGCTCTTCGAGTCGAGCAAGGTGCGCCACCTTTCCGCCGAGGACGTCTACCGGGCACTCCTCGCCGAAGGTATCGATGTCGGCCTCGCCACCGTCTACCGCGTGTTGACCCAGTTCGAGCACGCGGGGCTGCTCTCGCGACAGCACTTCGAGACCGGCAAGGCGGTGTACGAGCTCAACCAGGGTGGACATCACGACCACCTCGTGTGCCTGCAGTGCGGCCGGGTCGAGGAGTTTTACGACGTGGACATCGAGAAGCGCCAGAACGAGGTCGCGCGCCAGCGCGGCTTCGAGCTGCACGGGCACTCGCTCGCGCTCTACGCCGACTGCACAAAAAAGGACTGTCCGTTCCGCTCGTCGTAGAGGGTTTGACCTGCATCAAATCTTCGCGGCACAACGGCCCGATCATGAACTCGGGCGGCACCTGCGGCGGTTGGTCGCAGCAGAGGCTATTCCAATAGTCCGGCCGTCGGTCACAATGAGTGCCATGGGGCTTCTTAACTGTCGTAACTAAAC
>JBJMWH010000458.1:0-9228 GCA_045810245.1 Burkholderiales bacterium
ACACCCGCCGGGCGCCCTGGTTGCGCGTGGGCGGTTCTAGCACCGTGGTGCTGCCGTCCGGATTGATCTTTCCGACGAACGAGCCTGCGAGTGAAGCGTAATAGACCGTGCCGTCGGGCGTGGCGTGGATGCCGTAAGGCCCGCGGCCCTTGGGCGCCTTGAAAACCTGCATGTCGCCGCTCTTCGGATCGAGCCGGCCGTAGATGCCGCTCTGGCCGGTGAACCAGTGCACGCCCTTGCCGTCGAAGATGGCCGTGTTCAGGTTGGCGTAACCCGAGTCCTGCGGCAGCTTCCAGAGCTTGACCTGCTTTGTCTTCGGGTCCACGCGCACGATCGCGTTCTGCCCGCCGTCGGTGAGCCACGGCGCGCCGTCCGCGCCGGCGATCACGCCGTGCGGCGCGGAGCCGGGGCCGAGGGGAACGAAATCGAACTTCCCGCTCTTCGGGTCGAGGATGCCGAGGTGGCCGCTTCCCTGTACCGAGATCCAGACCGGGCCGTCGGGCGCGGAGTCGGCCCAGACGTCGTGCACGCGGTGACCGCGCGGGACTGGATATTCCTGCACGCTGACCTGCGCTGCGACGCTCAGGGGTAGGAGAATGAGAAAAACAGGAAGGGCGAGTGGTCGTGGCATCATTCGCATAGGAGGTAGCTGATGGCCGTTCACCAGAATTACATCGCAGGCGCGTGGGCCGAAGCCGGGGAGCCGGCGCCCAATATTAACCCCTCGAACCTGTCCGATGTGGTGGGGGAATACGCGCGGGCGAACGAGACGCAGGTGCGCGCCGCCATCGCGGCGGCGCGCGCGGCGTTTCCCGCGTGGTCGCGCGGAGGCGTACAGGCGCGCGCCGACATGCTCGACAAAATCGGCAACGAGATTTTCGCTCGCAAGGACGAACTCGGCGCGCTGCTCTCACGAGAAGAGGGCAAGACCCGGCCCGAAGGCGTCGGCGAAGCGGTGCGCGCGGGCTATCTGTTCAAGTTCTTCGCGGGCGAGGTCGTTCGCCAGGCCGGCGAAGTCCTGCCCTCGGTGCGGCCCGGCATCAAGGTCGAAATTACCCGCGAGCCGGTCGGCGTGGTCGGGATCATCACGCCGTGGAATTTCCCGATCGCGATCCCGGCGTGGAAGATCGCCCCGGCGCTCGCATACGGCAACTGCGTCGTGTTCAAGCCCGCCGACCTCGTCCCGGGCTGCGCCTGGGCGCTCGCCGAGATCATCGCGCGCGCCGGCGTGCCGGCGGGCGTGTTCAACCTGGTGATGGGCCGCGGATCCGTCGTCGGCGAGCTGCTCTCAAATAGTATTGATATTGATGCAATCAGCTTCACCGGATCGGCGGCGGTCGGACGGCGGGTGGCGCAGAACTGCGCGGCGCGCCTCGCCAAGGTCCAGCTCGAGATGGGCGGGAAGAATCCGCAGGTGGTCCTCGATGACGCGGACCTCGACGCCGCGGTGAACGTGTCGCTGCAGAGCGCGTTCTTCTCGACGGGTCAGCGCTGCACCGCGGCGAGCCGGCTCATCGTGACACAGGGAATCCATGACCGGTTCGTCTCTGCCCTGACCGCGAAAATGAAAACCCTGAAGGTGGACGATGCCTTGAAAGACGGCACCGACATCGGCCCGGTGGTCGACAAGCAACAGCTCGAGCAGGACCTGCGCTACATCGAGCTCGGGCGCAAGGAAGGCGCGAGGCTGGCCGCGGGCGGCGAGCGGCTCAAGCGCGGGGCCGAGGGGTATTACCTCGAGCCGGCGCTGTTCGTCGACACGACCTCGCAGATGACCATCAATCGCGACGAGATCTTCGGCCCGGTGGCCTCGGTCATCCGGGTGAAGGACTACGACGAGGCGCTCGCGGTGGCGAACGACACGCCCTATGGGCTGTCGTCGGGCATCGCCACCACCTCGCTCAAGCACGCCGAGCACTTCAAGCGCAATTCCGCGGCCGGGATGGTGATGGTGAACCTGCCGACCGCCGGCGTGGACTACCACGTGCCTTTCGGCGGCCGCAAGGGCTCGAGCTACGGGCCGCGCGAGCAGGGCCGCTACGCGGTGGAGTTCTACACCACGGTGAAGACCGCATACGTGAATGCCTGAGCTCGAGCTTCGCCTCCAGGTCGGGAAGTACGACGTCCAGAAGCTGCTCGGCAAGGGATCGACCGGAACGGTGTACCTGGCGAAGGACACCTTCACCGGCCGCGAGGTCGCGCTCAAGACCCTCGAGCCCGAGGTGTTCCGCGACGAGCGCTTCGGCGCGATGCACCGCTCCCAGTTCCTGAACGAAGCCTCGCTCGCCGGGAAGCTGCGCCACCCGCACATCGTCGCGATCCTCGACGCCGTGGTGGGCGAGGAATCGGGGCACATCGCGATGGAGCTCGTGACCGGCGGCGACCTTTCGCAGCATTCGAAGCCCGATACGCTCCTCCCCCCCGGCGACGTGCTGCAGATCGCGTTCAAGTGCTGCACGGCGATGGACTATGCGTACCGCGAGCAGGGAATCGTGCACCGCGACCTCAAGCCCGCGAACATCATGATCGCGCGCGGCACCGACATCAAGATCGCGGACTTCGGCGCCGCCTTCCTCAAGAAGAGCCAGCCGGCGCAGGACGCCGCCATGGGCTCGCCGTATTACATGGCGCCGGAGCAGCTGCGCGGCGAGGAGCCGAGCTTCCACAGCGACATCTATTCGCTCGGGGTGGTGCTCTACGAGCTCCTGGTCGGGCGCCGGCCCTTCACCGCCGACCAGCTCGAAGCGCTGATCGACAAAATCATGCGCGCCGAGCCGAGGCCGCCGAGCGAGCTGCGCCCGACGCTGCCCCGCGAGGTCGACGCGCTGGTGCTGCGCGCGCTGAAGAAGGAGCCGGCCCAGCGCTACGGCACCTGGGCGCAGTTCGCGGTCGAGCTCTCGAAGGTGATCGGCGTCGTGATGCCGACGAGCGCGGTTGCCGACAGCGCGAAATACCTCGCGCTCTCGAAGGTCGAGATGCTGCAGCTTCTCGGCGACGCGGAATTCTGGGAGCTCGCCGGCGCGGCGAGCTGGGCGCGGCGCGACAAGGGCAGCATCATCCTGAGGGAAAATACGCCGGGCCGGAGCTTCTACTTCCTCGCCCAGGGCGAGGTCAAGGTCACCAAGAACGGACGTCTCCTCAGCATGATCCACGAGGGCGAATGCTTCGGCGAGATGGCGTTCATCCGCGGCGGCGAGGAGCCGCGCGAAGCGACCGTCGAGGCGGCCAGCGACGTGGTGGTGGCCGAGTTTCAGCCCGAAACGCTCGAGGGCCTGAGCCCCAGCGCGCAGCTCCATCTCACGCGGGCGCTGGTGCGCAATGCGGTCGAGCGCCTCGCGCTCGCCAACTCGCGGCTGGTGCGCTGAGCATGACGATGCGGCAGAAAAAGGTCGGGATTCTCGAGACCCGGCTGGGGCGCCAGCTGGTCGAGCTGGTCGAGGGCCGCGGCGGGATCGCGTTTCATGCGCCGGCGCTCGCCGAGCTGCCCGACCTCGATCCGGACGCGATCGCGGCGTTGGTGCGCTCGCTCGAAGAGCGGCCGGCGAAGCTCGCCGTCTTCCAGACGGGCGTGGGCACCCGCGCACTCTTTGCTGCAACGGATTGTCTCGAGCTGACAGAGAAACTTCTCGCCCTCCTAAAGGAGATGGTCGTCACGGTGCGCGGGCCGAAGCCGACCGGGGCGCTGCGCGCGCGCGGCGTGCGCATCGACCGCAGCGCTGCGGACCCGTTCACCACGAAAGAGATTCTCGAAACCCTCGCGGATGTTTCCTTGAACGGCGAGCGCGTCATCGTCCAGAGGCACGGAACCGCGAATGTCGAGCTCGATCGCGCGCTCGAGGCGCGCGGCGCCGTCGTGGTCGAGATCCCGACCTACCGCTGGACGCTGCCCACGGATACTGCGCCGCTCGTGTCGCTGATCGGCGCGCTCGAGCGCGACGAGCTGCACGCGGTGGTGCTCACCAACGCCGAGCAGGTGCGCAACCTGTTCGCGGTCGCGGAGCGCGCCGGCCGCGCCGGGGGCCTGCGCGCCGCGCTCAACCGCACGCTGGTTGCCTCCATCGGGCCGGTGGCCTCGGCGGCGCTGCGTGACGCCGGCGTCAGGGTCTCGCTCGAGGCGAGCCCGCCGAAGCTGGGCGCTCTCATGACTGCATTAGAGGAGGCTCTTGCATGAAGGTCTTGCTGTCGCTGCTGCTCGTCGTTTCCAATGCCTTCGTGTCGGTCGCATTCGGGCAATCATTCCCTTCACGCGCGATTCGACTCGTGGTTGGATTCGCGCCGGGCGGCGCGGCCGACCTCGTCGCGCGTACGCTGCAGGAGCCGCTGCAGCGCAGCCTCGGCCAGCCGATCGTGGTCGACAACCGGCCCGGCGCCGGCTCGAGCATCGCCGCCGAGTACGTGGCGAAAGCGCCCGCCGACGGCTACACCGTATTGATCGCGAGCCCTTCCAGCATCCTCGTGAACCCGCTGCTTTCGCCCAACAAATCGTTCGATCCCCTGAAGGACCTTGCCCCGGTGAGCAAGGTGACCTCGTCGCCGCTCGTCGTCGCGGTGAATCCGGCGCTCGGCGTGGCGAGCCTGCGCGAGCTGATCGAGCTCGCCAGGAAAAATCCCGGCAAGCTCAACTACGCCACGTCGGGAAACGGGTCCGCGCCTCACATGGCCGCGGTCCTCTTCCGCCGCCTCGCGGGCGTCGACATCGTGCACGTGCCGTTCAAGGGCGGCGCGCCCGCGGTGCAGTCGGTCCTCGCCGGCGATACCCAGCTTTCGTTCGCGACGCCGCCGTCGGTCCTGCCGCTGGTTCAGGCGGGCAGGCTGCGCGCGCTCGCGGTGACGAGCCGCGAGCGCACGCCGCTCGTCCCGGGGGCGCCGGGGATGGCGGAGGCGGGCTTGCCCGATTACGAGATCTCGTTCTGGTACGGCTTCTTCGTCCCGGCGGCGACGCCGGCCGAGGTGACGCAACGCGTTTATGCGGCAACGAGCGAGGCGCTACGCGCGTCGAGCGTCGCCCAGGCGCTGGCGCGGGACGGGACGGAGGTTTCGGGCTCGGCTTCGCCGGCCGATTTCGCCGCCTTCCTCAAGGGCGAGGCGCCACTCTGGGCGCGCCTGGTCAAGGAATCGGGCGCAAAGGCAGAGTAATCAGGAGCGCCGGCCGAGGATCGTGTCCATGTCGCCGCCGGTCTTCATGCAGGTGGTGTAGAGATCCTCGGCGAACTCCTGGCTCGATGCCGTGCCGCCGGCGGACGCGCCTTGCTGCTCCTGGGCGCCGTACGCCGCATCAACGATATCGCGCAGCATCTGCTTGCCGCGATCGGATTCCGCCACGTCGTAGATGCGCACCATGATGGCGTCGGCTTTCGGACGCTGGATCTGCTCGCGCGCGAGCGAGTGGGCCACGACGGCCATGTCCGCGGCGACGCCGCATTCCATCGCGCTTTCGGCGCGCGTAGCCGCATGGGCGGTTCCCGCCATGGCTCCCGAAGCCAGGAGCGCTGCCACTACCGGTTTCAAGGTTCGTCTCTCCAAAAAAGAAAAAGCGCCCGGCTGCCCGGGCGCTTTGGTTGCTGCAGTTATTGCGCCTTGCCCGTGCCGCTCGTCGATGGGCTGCTCGCCGTGTCGCTCGAGGGGGCGGTACGCGGGGCGGCTTCGCCCGGCCCGGCGGTGGTGCCGGTCTTGCCGCGCGCAGCGGGGGCGGCCGCCGCACCCGCAGGAGCGCTGGTGGCGCCGCCGCTCGCAGCGCCGGAACGGTGGTACGCATCCCATTCGGCGCGCGAGATGTTCCCGTCTCCGTTCTTGTCCATGGCCGAGAAATCGGGCGCGCCGCGATCCATGCTGCGCTTGCTGGAGGAGGCGCCCGCCGAGCTGCTGCGCGAGCTTGCCGGGGCCTTGGGCTCTCCCGCGCTGCGCGGGCTGGCTACGCCGCCCGTGGGCCCGGTGCCGGTGCTGCTCGCGCCGGAGGCAGGCGCCCCGGCGTCGCCGCCCGAGGAAGAGCTCTGGGCGAGAATAAGGTTGTCACCAGCCGCCGACACCTGCGCCGCGAAGGGCAGGGCGAACGCTCCGGCGACCGCTACGACCAGCAATTTCTTGAAGTTCATACAGTCTCCTGGTTGAAATGGAACGAATCTCGTCTGGCTTGGCCAGTGCGCGTTTCACCGCAATCAACGTGCCAAAGGGCCTGGTCCGGTAGGATCTACCTCACTTCAAGGAGGGGATCATTGATGAGACTGCTCGCGCTTTTCGCTCTGGCTGCTTTCACCGGTTCGGCAATCGCGCAGCATGGCGCGAGCGCGTCCAACATGACGCTCGTCGGCCACGACGAGCTCCACGGCCGCAGCGCCTATCAGCCCATCATCCACCGGCAGGGCGGACGCTGGATCGCATACGTCGGGCACCACGGCGGCAAGACGATGAACCCGCTCACCGGGCGCGAGGAGGACAACGGCACCTCGATCGTCGATGTCACCGATCCGCGCGCGCCGCGCTATCTCGCGCATATCCCGGGCGAGCCGGGCCAGGCCGAGTCGGGCGGCGCGCAGATGGTGCGCGCGTGCAACGGCTCAGAGCTGCCGAAGGCCGACAAGTCGAAGACCTACCTGCTGCGCACGTACGGCAACCTCGCGCACGAGGTCTGGGACGTCACCGCGCCGGAGAAGCCCTCACGCGTGGTCGTGGTGGTCGACAAGCTCAAAGGGACGCACAAGAGCTGGTGGGAGTGCGACACCGGCATCGCTTATCTCGTCTCGGGCGCGCCCGACTGGCGTACCCGTCGCATGACCCAGGTCTTCGACCTTTCCGACCCGGCGCACCCGGTCCTCATCCGCAACTTCGGCCTGGTCGGCCAGGAGCCCGGCGCCACCGGAGACGTGCCCACCGAGCTGCACGGGCCGATTTCCACCGGCCCCAAGGGGAACCGGATCTATTTGGGATACGGCACCAACAAGGCCGGAGTGTTGCAGATCGTCGATCGGGCCAAGCTTCTCGCGGGCCCGCACGAGCCGACTGCGGCGAACCTGCTCGCTCCGCAGATCGGCCGGATGGACCTCTCGATGAACAACGGCGTCCACACCGCCCTGCCGGTGCTCGGCATGGATCTCGCCGAGTTCTCGAAGGACAAGGGCGCCAACCGGCGCGACTTCGCGTTCATCATCAACGAGGAGATCTCCAACGAATGCCAGGAGCCGCGCCAGATGGTGTTCGTCGCCGACATCACCGATGAAAAAAAGCCGGTCGGCGTCGCCACGTTCAACGTGCCCGAGAACCACCCCGACGCGAAGGGCGGCTTCTGCAGCCGCGGCGGGCGCTTCGGCGCGCATTCCTCCAACGAGAACCAGCCGCCGATGTACGCGCGGCAGTACATCTTCGTCACCTGGTTCAACGCGGGTGTGCGGGCGATCGACATCCGCGACCCGCTCCATCCTCGGGAGGCGGGCTATTACATTCCGGCCACCACCGACAAGACCGACAAGCGCTGCGTCAAGACGCCCTCGGGCGAGCGCTGCAAGGTGGCGATCCAGTCGAACAACCTCGAGGTCGACGACCGCGGGTACATTTACGTGGTCGATCGCGCCAATACCGGCATGCACATCCTTCAGTTCAACCGCTGATGGACCTAGAGCTGCGCGGCCGCACCGCGCTCGTCACCGGCGCGAGCATGGGCATCGGCCGCGCCATCGCGACGACGCTGGCGAAAGAAGGCGTGCGGCTGGCGGTGATGGCGCGCCGGCGCAATCTCCTGGAGGCGCTCGAGAAGGAGATCGGCGCGAAGCTGGTGATCATCGAGAGCGATTTTCTCAAGCCCGACTCCGTCGAAAAAATTCGAGATGCGGCGCTCGCCGGGCTCGGTTCGGTCGACATCCTGGTGAACAACGCCGGCGGCAGCCGGCGCTTCACGCTCGAGTCCAGCGACGCGCAGTGGGACGAGGCGCTGACGCTCAATTTCGTGCGCCAGCGCCAGCTCGCCCACGCGCTCCTGCCCCAGATGATCGAGCGCAAATGGGGCCGGATCATCAACGTCACCGGCAAGTCGGAGCCCGAGGGCCTGAACGGCGCCTTCGCCGCCAAGGCCGCGATGCATTCGTGGGCGAAGGGCCTGTCGCGCGAGGTCGGAAAGCACGGCATCACCGTCAACAGCATCCCGCCGGGCCGCATCATCAGCGAGCAGATCCTGCGCAACTATCCGCCGGAGTTTCGCAAGCGCGAGAGCGAGCACGACATCCCGGTCGGCGAATACGGCCAGCCGCAGGATTTGGCGAACCTCGCCTGCTTCCTCGCTTCGCCGCTTGCGCGCTACATCACCGGCGCGGTGATTCCGGTCGACGGCGGTTTGCGCCGCTATCAGTTCTGAGGAGGAAGGACATGCCGACTCGACGCCAGATCATGCTCACCGCGGTCGCGGCCGCGCTCGCGCCGCGCCTCGCGCTCGCCAAGGCCTCGCAGCCCGCGAGCGCCGTGAACTTCGAAGTGCCGGCCGGTGCGTGCGACTGCCACACGCACATCCACGGCGACCTGCGCGAGTTCCCGATGTTCCCGGGGCGCGTCTATACGCCCGAGCCGGCGCTGCCCGAAGAGATGGCACAGCTGCACAAGGCGCTGCGCATGCAACGCGTCGTCATCGTAACGCCAAGCGTCTACGGCCCCGACAATTCGGCCACGCTGTGGGGCATGAAGGCGCGCGGCAACAACGCGCGCGGCGTCGCGGTCATCGACGACCAGACTCCTCAGAGCGAGCTCGATGCGATGGCGCGCGCCGGCATCCGCGGCATCCGCATCAACCTCGCGACCGGCGCTGCCGCGCCCGAACCGGCGGCCGCGCGCAAGCGCTTCCAGGCCGCCGCCGAGCGGGTGAAGCCGCACCGCTGGCACATCCAGATGTACGTCACCCTGCCGGTGATTTCCTCGATCAAGGATCTGGTGCTGGCCTCCCCGGTGCCGGTGGTGTTCGATCACTTCGGCCGCGCGCAGGCGGCGCTCGGCGTGGAGCAACCGGGCTTCTCCGACCTCGTCGAGCTGCTGCGCTCGGGCAAGGCCTACGTGAAGATCTCGGGTGCCTACCGCGTGTCGCACCAGGGGCCGGATTTCGCCGACGCGGCGCCGCTCGCGAAAGCGTTGATCGCGGCGAACCCCGAGCGCATCGTCTGGGGCACCGACTGGCCGCATCCGAATTCCGAGCCGATGCCGGGCTACGGCCCGATGGACGTGCGTCCGTTCTTTTCGATCGATGACGGACGCCTT
>JBJMWH010000459.1:0-4913 GCA_045810245.1 Burkholderiales bacterium
ACGACATCTTCTGGTGCACCGCCGATGTTGGCTGGGTCACCGGGCATACGTACATCACGTACGGCCCGCTCGCGGTCGGCGCCACCGAGGTGATGTTCGAAGGCGTCCCGACCTATCCGGACGCAGGCCGCTTCTGGAAGATCATCCAGGACCACAAGGTCAACGTCTTCTATACCGCGCCGACCGCGATCCGCTCGCTCATCAAGGCGGGCGGCGATCTGCCGAAGAAGTACAACCTGACGTCACTACGCATCCTCGGCACGGTGGGCGAGCCGATCAATCCCGAAGCGTGGATCTGGTATCACGAGACGGTGGGCGGTGGCCGCTGCCCGATCGTAGACACGTGGTGGCAGACCGAGACCGGCGGCCACATGATCTCGCCGCTGCCGGGCGCGACGCCGACCAAGCCGGGCTCCGCAACGTTGCCGCTTCCCGGCATCTTTGCCGACATTGTCGACGAGACCGGCCATCCGGTCGGCAAGGGCAAAGGCGGCATCCTGGTCATCAAGCGCCCGTGGCCGGCGATGCTGCGCACAATCTGGGGCGATGCCGATCGCTACGTGAAGACCTATTGGCCGGACGAGTTCCAGCGCAAGCTCTATCTCGCCGGCGACGGCGCGAGCACCGACGAGGACGGCTACTTCCGCATCGTCGGGCGCATCGACGACGTGTTGAACGTGTCGGGGCATCGCCTGGGGACGATGGAGATCGAGTCGGCCCTGGTCGCGCACAAGGCGCTCGTCGCCGAGGCGGCGGTGGTCGGCCGTCCCGACGACCTCACCGGCGAGGCGGTGTGCGCGTTCGTGGTGCTGAAAGGCGCGCGCCCGACCGGAGCCGAGGCCAAGAAGGTGGCCGACGAGCTGCGCAACTGGGTGGCGAAGGAGATCGGACCGATCGCCAAGCCGAAGGACATCCGCTTCGGCGACAACCTGCCGAAGACGCGCTCCGGCAAGATCATGCGCAGGCTGCTGCGCTCGATCGCGAAGGGCGAGGAGATCACGCAGGACGTGTCGACGCTCGAGAACCCCGCCATCCTCGAACAACTCAAGCGAAGCACCTAAACAACCGAAGCGAAGCCCCCGAGGGAGGGAGAGATGGAAGACGAACTGAGCCGCCGCATCGCGGCGGATCCGAACTATCGCGCGCTCAAGGCGAAACGCACGCGCCTGGGCTGGATCCTCACGATAGCCATGCTGGTGGTGTACTACGGCTTCATCCTGCTGGTGGCCTTTGCCAAGCCGTTCCTCGCCACGCGCCTCGGCAGCGGCGTGACGACCATCGGCATGCCCATCGGATTGGCGGTGATCGTGTTCACGATAGTGATCACCGGCATCTACGTGCGGCGCGCCAACAGCGAGTTCGACGTGCTGAGCGACCAGATCGCGAAGAAGGTGCTCAAATGAGCCCGCGATCGGCACGTGTTCTCGCGGCCGCGGTGCTCGCGGCGCTCGCCGCGGGCGCCTGGGCCGCCGGCCCCGACGTCGGCCAGGCGCAGCGCCAGCCGATCAACTGGACCGCGATCACCATGTTCGCGATCTTCGTCGCCTTCACGCTGTACATCACCAAGTGGGCGGCGGCGCGCACCAAGTCGGCGGCCGACTTCTATACCGCCGGCGGCGGCATCACCGGCTTCCAGAACGGGCTCGCGATCGCCGGCGATTACATGTCCGCGGCGTCGTTCCTCGGCATTTCGGCCGCGGTGATGGTGGGCGGCTTCGACGGCCTCATCTATTCGATCGGCTTCCTCGTCGGCTGGCCGATCGTCACGTTCCTCCTCGCCGAGCGCCTGCGCAACCTCGGCAAGTTCACTTTCGCCGACGTGGCCGCGTTCCGCTTCGAGCAGACGCCGGTGCGCGTGTTCGCCGCCTCGGGCACGCTGGTCGTGGTGGCCTTCTACCTCATCGCGCAGATGGTCGGCGCCGGCCAGCTGATCAAGCTGCTGTTTGGCCTCGACTACTGGATCGCCGTCGCGATCGTCGGCGCGCTGATGATGGTCTACGTGCTCTTCGGCGGCATGACCGCGACCACCTGGGTGCAGATCATCAAGGCCTGTCTGCTCCTCGGCGGCGCGACCTTCATGGCGCTGATGGTGCTGTGGAACTTCGGCTTCAGCCCGGAGGCGATGTTCGCCAAGGCGGTCGAGGTCAAGACCGGCATCGCGGCCGCTGCCGGCAAGCCGCCGGCCGAGGCCGCGGCGCAGGGCTTTTCGATCATGGGCCCGGGCGGCTTCATCCGCGACCCGATCTCGGCGATCAGCTTCGGCATGGCGCTGATGTTCGGCACCGCCGGCCTGCCGCACATCCTGATGCGCTTCTTCACCGTACCGAACGCCATGCAGGCGCGCAAGTCGGTGATGTGGGCCACGACCTGGATCGGCTACTTCTATGTGCTCACCTTCATCATCGGTTTCGGCGCCATCACCTTCGTTCTGACCAACCCGCAGTTCCTCGACGCCAAAGGCGCGCTGCTCGGCGGCGGCAACATGGCGGCGGTCCACCTCGCCAACGCGGTCGGCGGCAACGTATTCCTCGGCTTCATCTCGGCCGTGGCGTTCGCCACCATCCTCGCGGTGGTCGCGGGGCTCACGCTGTCGGGCGCATCGGCGGTATCGCACGACCTGTACGCGGTCGTCTTCAAGCACGGCAAGGCCGACAGCGCGGCGGAGCTGCGCGTGTCGCGGATGACCACGGTTGCGCTCGGCATCGTCGCGGTGGTCCTGGGCATCGCCTTCGAGAAGCAGAACATCGCCTTCATGGTGAGCCTCGCCTTCGCGATCGCCGCGTCGGCCAATTTCCCGGTGCTGCTCATGTCGGTGCTGTGGAAGGACTGCACCACCAAGGGCGCGGTGGTCGGAGGGTTCCTCGGCTTGATTTCCTCGGTCGTGCTCACCATCGTCTCGCCCTCGGTGTGGGAGGCTACGCTCGGCAACCCGAAGGGCTCGGCGCTCTTCCCGTACGCCTCGCCGGCGCTGTTCTCGATGGCGATCGGCTTCATCGGCATCTGGCTGTTTTCGATCCTCGACCGTAGCGCGCGGGCGGCGCAGGACCGGGCCGGGTTCCTGCCGCAGCAGGTGCGCTCGGAGACCGGGATCGGCGCGTCCGGCGCGAGCGGGCACTAGGACTAGGCCGCCTCGAGCAGGCGCCGCAGCTTGATGAACGCGAGCGCGGCCATGACCGCGTCGTTCAGCGCGTCGTGCGCCTCGCGCAGCGGCAGTCCGAGCTCGCTCATCATGGTCGCGAAGCGCAGGTCGATCATGCCGCCGCGCTCGTGGGCAGGCAGCAGCCGGTTCTTGAAGTCGTAGTACATCGCCGAGACCTCGAGCTTGCGCTGGGGCAGGCGCACGCCGAGCAGCGGCCAGATCTCGCGGTTGAGCATCGCCACGTCGAACTCGAGGTAATAGCCCACCAGCGGCCGGCTGCCGATGAACTGAAGGAGGCGACGCATCGCCTGCACCTGGTCGATACCCTGCGCAACGTCGCTCTCGCGCAGCATGTGTACCCGGACGCTTTCCGGCGAGACCTTGCGTTCGGGTCGAACCAGCAGCTCCAGCCGCTGGCTGGTCAGCACGCGGTTGCCCGCGATGCGCACCGCGCCGATGGCGACCACCTGGTCGCGGCTGACATCGAGCCCCGTGGTCTCGCAATCGATCGCGACCCATTCGTCGCGCGGCTCGGGGTCGAGCATGAACGCGAACTCCGGCTCGGCGAGGTGGAACAGAAGCCATTCCCGGCGCAGCCGCTCGATCCAGCGCGGCCTATCCATCGGCGAGGTGATAGCGGTGCCGCACCAGCGTCCTGAAGCGCTTGACAACCGCGAGCGCGTCCTTCAGGAGGTCGCGCTCGAGGCTGGACAGCCGGGCGAGGTGTACGCCGCCCGAAACCGGCCGCCCGGTATCGAGCTCGGCGAGCCCGGCCCTGAGCTTCACCACCATCAGGAACTGCAGCGCGTCGGCGATATCGGTGGCCACGCCGGCCGACAGCACGCCGTCGGCGACCAGCGCCTCCAGCCGCGCGAGGGTGCCAATGGCGCCGACATGCCGTTCGAGCGAGAGGCTGCGTACGCCGTGCACCAGGGGAAAGATGGCGGCCTTCTTGAGGTCGAGGGTTTCGCGGTCCTGCTCGCCGATCAGGAGCAGGCGGTTCCACCACGCCGAGGCACCGGCCTCCGGAAACAGGTCGATCGCACTCGCGAAACGGCCGAGCAGCGCGTCGTCGGCCGCGACCAGGCGATCGACCTCGCCGCGCACCGCGGCGAGCAGCGACGCGTCGCCGGCCACCGCGCGCGCATCGAGGAAGATCGCGAGCGCCATCAGGCTCTCGGGGTCGGGTCGCAGCAGCCAGTGGCGCACCGTCGCGGCGAACTCGCGCGCGCCGTGCCGCCAGGCCGGATTGCTGAGCATGATCCCGCCCGGGCATTCGGGATAGCCGAACTCGCGCAGCGCGGCCGAGAACCGGTCGCAGGCGGCGGCGAGCTCGCCTGCGCCGATCGCGAAGCCGTCGCGCACGATAAGGCCGTTGTCCTGGTCGGTCTTGAGAAGCTGCTCGCCGCGTCCTTCGCTCCCCATAACGAACAGGCAGCTATTGGCGGCGAGCCCGGGCGGCGCGAGCATCTGCCACGCGCGCTCGAACAGCTTCGCGTTGAGCTCCTGCACCAGCTTGGCGATCTGGGTCACCTTGGTGCCGCCGCGGTCGAGGAGCGTAATGAGCCCGGTGATCTGCAGCGCCGCGGCCTTGAGCGCGCCGAGGTCGGCCGCCTGGGCGATCTGCACCGTGATCAGGTACGAATGGTTCGACAGGAAGCTCAACAGGTCGAGCTGTTCGAGCAGCCCGACAATCCGATCGCCCTGCGCGACAACCAGCCGATGCACCTGGTGTCGGATCATCAGGGCGAGCGCGTCGAACAACGGTGCGTCA
>JBJMWH010000460.1:0-2528 GCA_045810245.1 Burkholderiales bacterium
GCGTGCGGCCTCGCCGCGGCGCTGTTGCGCTTGCCGCGGCTCGCGCGCGCCGAGCACCGTGCCCGTGAAGAGGCGCTTGCGCTGCTCGAGTTCGTGGGTCTCGCACGCTGGGCGCGTACCGCGTCCGACGCGATGCCCTACGGCGCGCTGAAGCGGCTCGAGATCGCGCGCGCCCTCGCCGCGCGGCCGAAGCTTCTGCTCCTCGACGAGCCCGCGGCCGGCCTGAACCCCACCGAGGCGCGCGAGCTCGACGGCCTGATCCGGCGCATCGCTGCGCGCGGCATCACCGTGGTGCTGGTCGAGCACAACATGAAGCTCGTCATGGAGCTTTCGCAGCGCGTGCTCGTCCTTCACGAAGGCCGCAAGCTCGCCGATGGTGAGCCGCGCCGCGTGAGCGCCGATCCGGCGGTGCTCGAGGCTTATCTCGGGGCCGAGCATGCTTGAAGTGAGCGGGCTCGAGGCGCGCTACGGCCGCATCCCGGCGCTGCGCGGCATCGACTTGCGCGTGCACGCCGGCGAGCTCGTCGCCCTGGTCGGCGCCAACGGCGCCGGCAAGAGCACGCTGCTGCGCGCGCTTTCCGGCGTACAGCCTTCCGCAGGCCGGATCTTCTTCGACGGGCGGGAGATCGAAAAGACCACTGCGGAGCGACGCGTCGCGCTCGGCCTGGTGCACGCGCCGGAAGGCCGGCAGGTATTCGGACCGCTCAGCGTGGAAGACAACCTGCGCCTCGGGGCCTACCGCCGGGGCCGGCGCGGCCGGGCACGCTCGCTCGAGCGCGTCTACGCGCTTTTTCCCGCGCTCGCCGAGCGCCGCCGCCACGCCGCCGGCACGCTTTCGGGCGGCCAGCAGCAAATGCTCGCGCTCGGGCGCGCCTTGATGGCAGAGCCGCGCCTGCTTTTGCTCGATGAGCCGAGCATGGGGCTCGCGCCGCGCCTGGTGGCCGAGATCTTCGGCTGCGTGCGGGCGCTGCGCGCGGCCGACACCGCGGTGCTGCTGGTGGAACAGAACGCGCGCGCCGCGCTCGCCATCGCCGACCGGGCCTACGTGCTCGAGACCGGCCGCATCGTGCTCGCCGGGACCGGGCAGGCGCTTGCCGCCGACGCCGGCGTGCGCGCCGCCTACCTCGGCCTTTGACATGCATCAAACCATGGAGACCTCGTGAAGAACACACTCGCCGCAGGAATCAACGCAACCCGGGAGTTCGTGGTGGACCGCGAACGCACCATCGATTTCATGGGCGACGAAGCCCGCGTGTACGCCACGCCGATGCTGGTGCGCGACATCGAGGTCACCTGCCGCGAGCTCCTTCTCGCGCACCTGGACCCCGGAGAGGACTCGGTCGGCACGCGCATCGAGCTCGACCATCTCGCGCCCTCTCTCCTCGGCGCGAAAGTCGTGCTCTCGGTGCGCGCCACCGAAGTGAAGGGACGCGCGGTCACCTTCGAGCTCGGCGGCGCCGAAGGCCATGAGGCGATCTGCCGCGGGCGGCATACGCGCTTCGTGGTCGACGTCGCGCAGACCCGCGAGCGTCTCAGGCGCAAGCAGGCGAAAGCAGCGTGAAGCGCGTTTCGACCTACTGCTACCAGTGCGTCGCCGGGCCCGACCTGCTCACGGTCAAGGTGCGCGACGGCGCCGCGGTCGAGGTCGAGCCCAATTTCGCCGCCGCGTGCGTTCATCCCGGCGGCGGCAAGGTATGCGTGAAGGCCTACGGCCTGGTGCAGAAAACCTACCACCCCAGCCGGGTCCTGCATCCCATGATGCGGACCAACCCGCGCAAGGGCCGCGAGGAGGATCCGGGATTCGTGCCGATCTCCTGGGAAGAAGCCTTCGGCCTCATTACCCAGAAATTGAACGCCATCCGACTGCGAGGATTGCTGGATGAATCCGGCTATCCACGCGTAGCGGCGAGCTTCGGCGGCGGCGGCACGCCGCAGTCCTACATGGGCAGCTTTCCCGCCTTTCTCGCCGCCTGGGGTCCGATCGACATGGGCCTCGGCTCAGGCCAGGGCGTGAAGTGCTATCACTCCGAGCATCTCTACGGCGAGTTCTGGCATCGCGGCTTCACCGTGTCGCCCGATACGCCCCTCACGCGGTTCCTGATCTCGTGCGGCGCGAACGTCGAAGCCTCCGGCGGCGTCGCAGGCGTCTGGCGCCACGCCGCGGCGCGCGAGCGCGGCCTGAAGCGCATTCAGGTCGAGCCGCATCTCTCCGTGACCGGCGCCTGCTCGGCCGAATGGGTGCCGATCAAGCCCAAGACCGACGCCGCTTTCCTCTTCGCCCTGATCCACGTCCTGCTGCACGAGCAGCCGCGAGCGCGCCTGGATTGGGATTTCCTTTTTGAACGGACCTCATCTCCTTATCTCGTCGGCGCGCACGGCTTCTACCTGCGAGAGCGCGCGACAAGGAAGCCGCTCATCGCCGCCTCGGTCGAGGCGCTCGTTGTGAACGCCGACGCGCTCGAGCTCGGCGCCGACGGCGAAGTGCTCGCCGAAGGAAAGCTCGAAGGCGAGACCGCGTTCGCGAAGCT
>JBJMWH010000461.1:0-2736 GCA_045810245.1 Burkholderiales bacterium
CTGGGACGGCAGAGCACGATCCGGATTCTTGGCACAGCCCGTAGAATACGCGGCCCTGCATCTGGTACCGCGCATCTAGCACCTATATGCATCCCATGCTGAACATCGCGGTGCGCGCCGCGCGCCGCGCCGGCTCGATCATCAACCGCGCGGCGCTGGGCGGCGACGCGCTCGTGATAAAAGCCAAGCGCGCGAACGACTTCGTCACCCAGGTGGATCGCGCGGCCGAGGAGGCGATCATCGAGATCGCGCGCAAGGCCTACCCGGACCACGGGTTCGTCGCCGAGGAATCGGGCATCACGGGGGAGGACGCCGAGTACCGCTGGATCATCGATCCGCTGGACGGCACCACCAACTTCATCCACGGCTTCCCGCAGTACGCCGTGTCGATCGGCATCGAGCATCGCGGCGCGCTCACCCACGCGGTGATCTACGACCCGGCCAGGAACGAGCTGTTCACCGCCTCCAAGGGGCGCGGCGCCTTTCTCAACGACCGGCGCGTGAGGGTTTCGAAGTGCACCCGGCTGCAGGAGGCGCTCGTCGGCACCGGCTTTCCGTTCAAGGAGCTGGGCCGGCTGGAGCTCTACACCAGGCAACTCGCGCGCTTCATGCAGACCGCCGCCGGCGTGCGCCGCGCGGGCGCCGCCTCGCTCGACCTCGCCTACGTGGCGTGCGGCCGCCTCGACGCGTTCTGGGAGCTCGGCCTTGCGCCCTGGGACATGGCGGCCGGTGCGCTTCTCATCCAGGAGGCGGGCGGCCTGGTGGGCAATCTCGAGGGCGAGGCGGGTTTCATGGAATCGGGCGACATCTGCGTCGGGACGCCGAAGGTCTTCTCCGCGATGCTGGAAGCGCTAAAGTAAGATCAATCCGCTTTGGCACCCGAGATCTTGACCACGCGCGCCCACTTCTCGATCTCGGCACGGATCAGTGCGTCGAACTCCGCGGGCGTGGATCCGACCGGCTCCATGCCGAGCTGTATCATGCGCTCGGTGAGCTCGGAGCTCTTGACCGCGCGCGCGACATCGGACGAGATCGTCTGCACCAGCTCGCGCGGCGTGCCCGCCGCGGCGACCAGGCCCACCATGCTGAGCGCACTCACGCCCGGCACCGTTTCCGTAACGAGCGGGTAGTCTTTCGCGCTCGCCGGACGCGTCGGGCTCAGAAGCGCGATGACCTTCAGTTTTCCCGAATTGATGAGCGGCTGCACCGCGTAGAGGACGTCGAGCAGGATCGGCACGCGCCCGCCCATTACGTCCTGCTGCGCCGGCGCGCCGCCCTTGTAGGGCACGTGCACGAGGTCGATTCCGGCCTGGGTCTTGAGCAGCTCCACTGAAAGGTGCATCGCCGTGCCGCTGCCGGGCGTGGCGTAGCTCAGCCGGCCGGGGTTCTTCTTCGCCAGCGCGATCAGCTCGGCGACGGTATTCGCCTCCAGCGACGGATGCGCCGCGATCACGAGATGCTGCACCGACACCTGGCTGACCGCGGCAAGGTCCTTCACCGTGTCGTACGGCATGTTCGGCCGCAGGCTCGGGTTGATGACATGAGCGGTCACCACGACGCCCAGGGTGTGCCCGTCGGGCGTGGATTTCGCCACGACATCGGTGCCCACCACCGTGCCGGCGCCCGGCCGGTTTTCCACCACCACCGGTTGCCCCCAGACCTCCTGCATTTTCGCCGCGACCAGGCGGCCGATGATGTCGGTCGCGCCGCCTGGCGGAAAGGGAACGATCATCCGCACCGGCTTCGTTGGAAACGCGTATGCATTTCCACAGATCAGAAGCGCAGCCAGGAACAGTCGTTTAAACATCGTTGCGCGGGACTCCGCCGGTGGCGACCGGGTCCTCTGCGTAGAGCCTGCGGAAGTCGTAGCTCGCGCGCTTGCCGTCCTGCGGCGGCACGCCGTTCGACTTGAAGAGGTTGAACTCGCGCGGCACGTCGCGGAAGCCCGGTGCGTCGAGCCACAGCCGCACCAGGCGCCGCTGGCGCTCGGGCTCGGGATGGTTCTCAAACTGCGAGCGCGCATGCATCACGGTGTAGTTGTTGACCACCATCATCTCGCCGCGCTCGAGGTAGAAGGCGAGCCGGTTCTCGGGCGCTTTGGCGATTTCGTCGAACAGGTTGAAGGCGGCGACGTCCTCGGCGGTGAGCGGCACGCCGCGGCCGCGATGGCCGGCGGCGATTCCCGCGCGCTGATAACGCACGCTCAGTTGCCCGTTGCAGTTGGCGAAGACCGGGACACGATACGGCGTGGTCGGCTCTTCGTCCGGCCCTTCCTCCCCGAGCCTATGGTAGTGGTAGCCGCCATAGAGCGGCGCGAGGAGCTTCGGCGCGCGCCGCCGCATCTCGTCGTGCACGGTGACGCCGCTCACCAGCACCGAAGCGCCGCCCGAGCGCGCCTTCTGCCAGCACGCGAGCGCGATCATCGCGGTGATGTCGTTGTGCGGCCGCAGCTCGAGGTTGCTGCGATACATGCGCGGCGTCGGGTCTTCGCCCGACGCATCGACCACGTGGCCGACGAGCTCGCCCTGCGCATTCTGCGAGAGCTGCTGCCCGAAGTGCTTGCCGACCTCGCAGACCGCGGCGATGAATTCGTCGAGCGAGCCGAGCGGCAGGCCGCGCACCACGACGAAGCCGCGGCCGGCGCGGACCTCGTCGTACGCGGCCTTCAGCTCGGCGGGCGACCGGCCGGTGCAATACGCCGACCGGTCCGGAAACGAAGCGGCGTTCCAGGCGAAG
>JBJMWH010000462.1:0-10465 GCA_045810245.1 Burkholderiales bacterium
CGCATCGAGGGCGTGCTCGCCCCGGTGATCACCCCGTTCCGCAAGGATTACGCCCCCGACGCGCAGCGCTTCGCGCGCCACTGCCGCTGGCTGTTGAAGAGCGGCTGCGCCGGGCTGGCGGTGTTCGGCACCAACAGCGAAGCGAACTCGATGTCGGTCGGCGAAAAACGCAAACTCCTGGAGGCGCTGGTCAAGGGCGGCGTGCCCGCCGCCAGCCTGATGCCTGGAACGGGTCACAGCGCGCTGTCCGACTCGATCGAGATGACGCGCGCCGCAGTCGAGCTGGGCTGCGCCGGCGTGCTGATGCTGCCGCCCTTCTATTACAAGGGTGTGCCGGATGAAGGCCTGTACCGGAATTTCGCCGAGGTGATCGAGCGCGTGGGCGACGAGCGGCTGCAGCTGTACCTGTATCACATCCCGCCGGTTTCCCAAGTTGCCATCACCCTGGGTTTGATCGAGCGGCTATTGACGAAATATCCCGCCAGCATCGCGGGCGTGAAGGATTCGTCGGGCGACTGGTCCAACACCAAGGCGATGCTCGATGCGTTCGCCAAGGAGGGCTTCGACGTCTTCGCCGGCAGCGAGGTGTTCCTGCTCGACAACATGCGCCACGGCGGCAAGGGCTGCATCACCGCCACCGGCAACATCAATCCGGGTCCGATCGCCAACGTCTACCGGAACTGGCGCTCCACGGACGCCGAGCGGCTCCAGGCCGGCATCAGCGCCACGCGCAAGATCGTGCAGAAGCAGCCGATGATCCCGGCGCTGAAGGCGGCGGTAGCGCATTTCGGCAACGATCGCGATTGGAAGACCTGCCGGCCGCCGCTGGTCGAGCTGACGGCGCAGCAGGAGGAGACGCTCATCACGGAGTTGAAGGCCGCGGGCTTCGACATGCCCGGGCTCGCCTCGGTTTGAAAACGGCGCTCGTGACCGGCGCCGGCCGCGGCATCGGCCGCGCCGCCGCCGAAGCGCTGGTGAAGTCCGGGATGAAGGTGTTCGGCCTCGACCGCCAGTTCGAGGCCGCACTCAGCGGGCTCGAACCGGTCGTCTTCGACCTGACCGAGCTCGCCGCGATCCCCGGGCTCATCGCGAAAATCGGCAAGCTCGATGTGCTGGTCAACAACGCCGGCATCCAGGCGGCGCTGCCGATCGATCGCTATACCGACGAGGCGCGCGGTCGCATGCTGCGCATCAACCTGGAGGCGCCGGTCGAGCTGATCCGCGCGGCCTCGAACGGCATGGCGGAGCGCGGCGCCGGCCGCATCGTCAACGTCGCCTCGGTGGCCGCGTACACCGCGCACACCGATCTTTGGTACGGGGTCACCAAGGCCGGCGTGGTGAGCTTCACCCGCAGCTTCGCCTCGTACCTCGGGCCTCGGGGCATCCAGGTGAACGCCGTAGCGCCGGGCCCCATCGATACCGACCTCCTCAAGAATGCGCAGCCGGAGCGCATCGCGCAGCTCATGCGCGCGGTCTACACGAAGCGGGTGGGCCGGCCGGAGGAAGTGGCCGAGGCGATCCGCTGGCTAGCCCTCGATGCGCCGGCGATCCTGAACGGCGCGGTGATCGACGTCACCGACGGCTGTTTCCTGCGCTGAAGTAGTGTCGCGGCTCGCCTGGATGGGGACGTACGACGGTATCAGCATTTGCACGAAGAGCCGGATCTTCTCGCTGGCCTGGCGCGTCACCGAGGTGAACTCGACGCCGCAGAACCAGCGGCCCTTGTCCTCGCGCACGTCGACGATGCGCCCGTAGACGTCTTCGGCGCGGTAGCCGAGGCTAACCAGGTTCATTGCGAGCTTGATCTCCGCGTAGAGCGGCAGCGGCCGCTCGATCTCGACCAGCACGCCGTCGTAGCCGATGTTGTGGATGGTGCCCGTGTCGACGGTCGCGAGCACGGTCTTGCGGCTCACGATCTGGTAGGCGAAGGGCAGCAGCACCTCGACGCGCGCCGAGCGGCGCAGCTCCCTGCGCGGCACGAACTTGCCGAGCGAGGGAATGCCCCTCACCTCGCGGATGAGGATGCTTTCGGCCTTGCCCTTCATGTAGACCTGCACCGGCGGGCCGCAGTCGGCGAAGTCCTGGCACAGCCCGTAGGTCGACTGGCTGACGAGCACCTGCCCGCGCAGGCTGAAGGCCTCGATGCGCGAGGCGAGGTTCACCTCGTCGCCGATGATGGTGTGGGCGCGATAGCGGTCCGAGCCGATGAGGCCGGTCATCACCTTGCCGGTGTTCACGCCGATGCCGAGGAACATCTCCGGCACGTTTTCCGAGCGGTGCTTCTGCCGCAGCTCGTCCATCGCGATCTGCATCTGCACCGCGCAGAGGATCGCGCGCCGGGCATGGTCGTGCGCGACGGCCTGGTCGCCGGGAAACACGACCATGATCGCGTCGCCCATGAACTTGTCGATGATGCCGTAGTGCTGGACGATGACGTCGGTCAGCGTGCCGAAGCACCGGTTCAGCGTGTCGAGGACCACCCGCGCCGGGTAGGACTCGGCGATGGAGGCGAAGCCGCGGAGGTCGGCGAGCAGGATCGAGACCTCTCGCCAGGAGTATGCATCGCCCACCGAGGAAACCTCGCTCGCGGCAACGCTCTGCACGATGTGCTCCAGGCGAGCGCCGACCACGCCGGGGAGGCTCTGGCCCATGGCTTCGGCGACGAGATCCTGGATCCGCCTGACCGCGTCCTGGATGATCCAGCGCTGGGTCAAGCGGCTTTTCTTCTTCTTGTTCTCACTTTTCTATGAATAGCACAGAACGCGCCGACGGGCTATGCCGACACCAGCTTCCCGTCCTGCAGTCTCACCTTGTCCCCCGATTTCCACGCCGGCTGCGAGGCAAATTTCACAATCCTTGTCTGACCATCGCTCATCTGCACCCGGACCTCGTAGTGCTGGGTCGTGCGCGCCTGGCGCTCGATCTGGTGCCCGGCGAAGGCGCCCCCGGCCGCCCCGACCACCGTGCCCACATCCCTGCCGTGCGAGATCTCGTGCCCAACCACGGCGCCCGCTACGCCGCCGACCACCGCACCGAGTCCCGTGCCGTCGCCTTTCTGCTCGACCATCCTCACGTTCAGCACCACGCCGCATTCGGCGCATTCTTTCTTTGCTGCCGGCGGCGGCACTTCGGCTTTTTCCGCCAGCGTGCGCGGCAGGACTCCGGTCATCGCCGCAACGCCTACGCCGCAGGCCACGATCACGCTCGCGGCTGCGCCCGCTACCAAGGGATGGATACGCATGTCTGATTCCTCGCCTGTTCGAAATGACAACGGCGCGCACGATACACGCTGAATCGTGAATGTTCTGTTTCGCGAATGGGTGTGCGGCGCCTGCGCAACAGGCGACGGCGCAAGCGTCGGGAATCGGCGACGGATTTATTTAATAGATTCGAAACCGGATGGTCGGATCGCGCTTCACCTGATCGACGAGCGCGACCTCCCAGGCGAGATAGTCGCGCGCATGCTGCTTGTAGTCCGACGCATGATCGTAGGGCTTGTACCAGACGTCATCTCGTTTCGTCGTTGCGCGCTCGACGCCGCCCTCGGTAGGCCGGCCGGCGGCGATCCACGCGGCGTTTCCGCCCTCGAGCACGCTTACATTCGCCTGCGGCCAGAGCGCCTGCGCTTCGGGCGCGGCAAGGTGCGCCAGCAATCCGTCCTCCGAAGTCAGCACGAGGGAAGAGACCTCGCCGATCTTTTCGTGCGCCTCGTCGAGGCGAGAGCGCACCGCCCACCACGCGCCTGGTATATGCGCGTGGTGGAAACGCAGGCTGGTAGACAAATCCAGGATGGGTCCGCTTACTTCACTTGATGGAATTGAAATCCATTCCTCGACTCCCGGCCGCCGACGCGGGCCGGTCTCGATCGACAGACCGCGCAGGTCGTCGAGGACGTAGACCTCGCTCCAGCCCATCTGCTCGAGCCACGACGCAGTCATCACCGCGCGCACCCGTTCCGGGTCGATGAGGACCACGCATGCATTGCGCACTGCGACGTACTCGTCGCTCGCCTGCACGAGCTGCCCGCCCGGAGCATGCCGCGAGCCCGCGACATGGCCGTGCTCGAATTCCTCCCGGGTACGCACATCGAGCAGATACAACGTTCGGCTGGAATCGTTCTGCCAATCGTTGATCTCGTCCGGCGTCGTGAACTTGACGCCAAAGCGCGCCGCAACCCGCTCGGCAAGCGCCAGCGCCTTCGCCTTCCCCTGCTCCGAGGGCGCTTCGGCCACTCGAGTCGAGCCGCGCTCGCACTCGAAACCCGCGAGGTCCCATCCCATCGTGCCGTCCTTCAGCGCGACGACGCGGTTCGGGATGCCGGCGTTGCGCAGCGACTGGCAGCCTATGATGCTGCGCGTGCGGCCGGCGCAGTTCACCACCACCAGCGTCTCGGGGTCGGGGACGAGGTCGTGGATCCGCCAAGCGAGCTCGGCGCCCGGCACGTCGATCCCGCCTGGGATGTTCATGCGGTGGTACTCCTCGAACGGGCGAGAATCGACGATCACCAGCTTGCGGTTTGCGTCCTTGAGACGCAACAATTCTTCAGGTGGGATTCTCGGGGTGTCATAGCGGTGTTCGACGAACTCGCCGAAGGCCTTGGACGGCACGTTGACGCCGCTGAAGAGCTCGCCGCCCGCGGCCTGCCAGCCGGCGCAACCGCCCTCGAGAACCGCGACATCGGTGTAGCCCATCGCGCCGAGGCGCGCGGCCGCCCTTTCAGCCAGTCCCTCGCCGCCCGAATCGAGCACCACGACGGGCGCCGCCGTGCGCGGCACCAGGTCGCGAATCATGAGCTCGAGCCTGGAGAGCGGCGCCGAGCAGGCGAAGAACGGGTGGCCGCGGTAATGCACGCCCTGCTCGCGCGCATCGAGCAGCGCAAGCTCCGCGCTGCCGGCGAGCGCGGTGCGCACCGCTGCGAAAGTCACCCTTTTTGCCACGACGGATGCATTATGACGCCCGCGGCTTTTTCCTGGAGGGAGCCATGGCACTCAAGGCGACGAAGGCAGAGGTGTGGGCGGCGACGATCGAGGACCGCGCCGGCGGCGCGGCCGACAAGCTGGAGGCGCTGGCACGGGGCGGAGCCAGTCTCGAGATGCTGCTCGCACGGCGCACCGAGCAGCCGGGCCAGGGCGTCATGTTCGTGACGCCAGTGAAAGGCGCCAAGGCGGTCAAGGCGGCCCAGGAAGCGGGATTCGGCAAGCCGGCCAACATCCATTCGGTGCGCGTCGAGGGCGGCGACAAGCCGGGCCTCGGCTCGAAGATCGCCCGCGCGCTCGGCAGCGCCGGCGTGAGCTTCCGCGGCGTGTCGGCGGTGGCGATCGGGACGAAGTTCATCAGCTACATCGCCTGCGACAGCGCCGAGGACGCCGCCAAGGCGATCGCGGTGCTGAAGAAGCTCTAGCGGACGCGGTAGATCTCGTCCTCGAAGTCGCCGCGCCATACCGTGAGCGAGGCGCGGCGCTTTTCGGTCTGCGAGGTGAGCACGGCGCGCTCCTCGCCCTTCTTCCATTCCACCTTGTAGAGCGGGCCTCGGGCTTCGGGGTTTGCGCGCGTCTCTTCCGTAGGCGCGCCGTAGCGCTTCTTGAGGAACGACGCCAGGCGCTCCGCGTCCTTGGTGTCGACGCGCACGTCGAACGCCTGGACCCGGTCGCCTCTGAGGTAGAAGGTGATGCGCCCCGGCACGCCGCCGAGCATGATCTTGGAGTCGTCGCAGCGGCGATCGGCCGCCTTGCTCTTCCATTGCAGCGGCGCGCAATGCGCCGCCGGAAACTGCTTGAGAACTGCCTTCTCCGACGCGCCGAGTGAGACCTCGTTCGCGTCGAAGGCCGCATGGGCGGCGCCGCATGCAAACAAGAGAATCGGCCCGAAAAGCGCACGCATAGGCGTCATTTTCCGCTCATTTTCCGCTCATTTTCCTAGCTGGCGGCGCCGGAAGCACGAGTCTTCGTGGTCGTTCACCATGCCGACCGCCTGCATGAACGCGTACACCGTGGTCGGCCCCACGAAGCGGAAACCCCGCTGCCTGAGGTCCTTGGAGAGCGCCTCGGCGCCTCGCCCCGCGAAGCTCCAGACATACTTGGAGAAGCTGCCGAATTCCTTTCGCACCTCGAGGACCCTGCTGGCATTCTCGATGGCGGCATCGATCTTGCCGGCATGCCGCACGATGCCCGCATCGGCGAGCAGCCGGCGCCGATCGCGCGCGCCGTAGGCGGCGACCTTTTTCACCTCGAAGCGCTCGAATGCCCGCCGGTAGTTCTCGCGCTTGGCGAGGATGGTGTCCCAGGAAAGTCCCGCCTGCGCGCCCTCGAGCGTGAGGCATTCGAAGAGCTTGCGGTCGTCGCGCACCGGGACGCCCCACTCCTCGTCATGGTAGGCGATGGCGAGCGGGTTCTTGGGCCAGGCGCAACGCTGCTTCTGATTCATTCGATCGCTCCACGCCAAAAGTCATGCAGTGACCACGTTGCGCGCGAAGCCGCCGAAGAGATCGAGCACGCGCTCGCGCCAGGCAGACAGCGGGTCCTCGGGGGCGAGCAGCTCGCGCGGGCTCATCACGCGAGCCCACTGGAAGATCGAGAAGAGCACGTAGTCGGCGTACGCGGGATTTTCTCCGCAAATGTACGCCTGGCGCTTGAGGTGCGCCTGCATCGGCTCCAGGCCCCGTCCCAGCCGCTGCAGCGCCTGGTCGCGTCCGGCGCGCAGCTCGTCGAGCGACTTGCGGGTGAACCGCTCGGCCATGGCGCGAAAATGCTCCACGTCGGCCGGGTCGACACGCTCGTGGATGTCGGGGGCGAGCACCTCGAGCATGGGTGCGACCAGCGCGCGATCCACCCAGGTGTTGAAGGCGTGGGTCACGCCTCGCGCGATGTCGCCGCCGAAGAGCGGCTTGTCCGGATAGCGCGACTCCAGGTGCTCCGCGATCTTCCATGAATCGCGCACCACGCTTTCGCCGTCGCGCAGCACGGGAACGGTCTTGCCCCCCGAAAACGCGATTGCCGCCTTGTCGCTCATGCACACCGGCCGGGCTTCGAACTCGAGCGCCTTGTGCGCGAGCGCCATCCGGGTGCGCCAGGAGAACACGCTGTAGCGCCGCTCGTTCCTGCCGCCGAGCTCCCAGAGGAGGATCACGCCGCCCTCTTGACCCCGGGCTCGACGACCTCGTGGCTCGCCGGACGCGCCTTGATGCGCAAGTCCTTGAGCTCGGCGCGCTCGCGCTCGGCGTTGCGGAACGCCTGGTCGCGCGCGGTCAGGTACTGCTGCGGCCAGTGCTGCGGCAGATGCTGGTACCAGGCCGAGGCCTGGAGCGTGAAATACGGATTGGCGAGATGCGGCCGGGCGAGGGCCACCAGATCCGCCTTTCCCGCCGCGAGCAGCGTGTTGACCTGATCCGGCGTAGTGACCGCGCCCACCGTCATGGTCGCGATGCCGACCTCGTTTCTCACCCAGTCGGCGTACGGCGCCTGGTACATGCGCCCGTACACCGGGCGCTGGTGCGGCACGGTCTGGCCGGTCGAGCAGTCGATCAGGTCGCAGCCGGCTTGCTTCAGCATCCGGGTGAGCACGATGAGATCCTCTCCGGTAAGCCCGCCCGGCGCCCAGTCGGTCGCCGAGATGCGCACCGACATCGGCTTTGCCTGAGGCCACACGGCGCGGCACGCGCGAAACACCTCCAGCGGAAAGCGCATGCGGTTCTCGATGCTGCCTCCGTACTGGTCGGTGCGCTTGTTGGTCAGCGGCGAAATGAAGCTGGCGAGAAGGTAGCCGTGCGCCATATGCAGCTCGAGCATGTCGAACCCGGCCTCGTGCGCGTAGCTGGCCGATTTTACGAATTGGTCGGTAATTTTTTTCAGCTCGGAAGCGGTCGCCTCGCGGGGCGTCTGCGAGATGCCCTCGCAGTACGGGAGCGGCGAGGCGGAAATCAGCGGCCAGTTGCCGGACTCGAGCGGATGATCCATGCGCTGCCAGCCGAGCTGGGTCGAGCCCTTGCGCCCGGAATGGCCGAGCTGCATGCACATCTTCGCCCTCGAGTTGGCGTGGCAGAACTCGACGATGCGCCTGAAGGCATCGCGCTGGACCTCGTTCCACAGGCCCGTGTCGCCCGGCGAGATGCGCGCCTCGGGCGAAGGGCAGGTCATCTCGACGTAGACCAGGCCGGCGCCGCCGACGGCGCGGCTGCCGAGGTGGACGAAGTGCCAGTCGCCCGGCACGCCGTCGAGCGCGGAATACTGGTCCATCGGCGATACCACGACGCGGTTCTCGACCACCATGTCGCGCAGGCGAAACGGCGTGAACATCGGCACCGGCGGGTTCTCGAGATCGAGGTCGAAGCCTTGGTTTCTGACGCCTGTGGCATACCACTTGTGGACTTCGCGCACGAACGCGGGATCGCGCAGCTCGAGGTTCTCCCAGGTGATCTGCTTCGAGCGCGACATCACGCCGAAAGCGAACTGCGGCGGCTCCATGCCCCAGTAGCGCTTCAGGTGCTCGAACCACGCGAGCGAGACGTTCGCGGCGTGCTGGGTCTTCTCGACCTCCTCGCGCCGCGCGGTGTCGTAGAGCGTCAAAGCCTGTTTCACTTCGGAGTGCTTCTTGAAGGCCTCGAAAAGGGCGATCGCGTCCTCCATCGCGAGCTTGGTGCCCGAGCCGATGGAGAAATGCGCGGTGGCCTTGGCGTCGCCCACGAGGACCGCGCTCGCGTTGCCTTCGTGCTTCACCCAGGTCTTGTTGGTGATGTTGGGGAAGTTGCGCCACAGCGAGCGATTGGCGATGAGCGGATGGCCGGCGAGCTCCTCGGCGAACACGCGCTCGAGCACCGGCAGCATGTCGGTCTCCGAGAGCTTGTCGAAGCCGAAGTTGCGCCAGGTGGCCTCGTCCATCTCGATCACCCAGGTGGAGCGGTCGGGCTCGTACTGGTAGACGTGGGCGAGCAGCACGCCCTCCGGCGTCTCGCGGAAGAAGTACTTGAATGCGTCGATCGGCCGGGTCGAGCCGAGCCAGGTGAACTTGTTCGGCCGCAGATCCACGCTTGTCTGGAAATGCTCCTTGTATTTGGAGCGGATGATCGAGTTGATGCCGTCGGCGACGACGATCAGGTCCGAATCGGCGAGCTCTTCCAGGCCCTGCACCTCGCGCTGGAACCGCAGCTGCACGCCGAGCTCGCGGCCGCGGTCCTGCAGGATGTTGAGCAGCGCCACGCGCGAGCAGCCGCAGAAGCCGTTGCCGCCCGAGCGCATTACGCGCCCCTTGTAGACGACGTCCACGTCGCCCCAATAGGCGAAGCGTCGCCGGATGCGCTCGTAGGTGACGAGGTCGTAGGCCTTGAAGGTATCGAGCGTCTGGTCGGAGAACACCACGCCGAAGCCGAAGGTGTCGTCCGGGCGGTTGCGCTCGTATACCGTCACGTCCCAGCGCGGCCACGCCTTCTTCGCGAGCAGCGCGAAGTACAGGCCTCCCGGCCCGCCGCCGATCACGCTGACCTTCATGGCACCACCGCCGTGGCCTCGATCTCGAGGCGCGCCTCGTCCTCGACCAGGCCGCTCACCTGCACCACCGCCATCGTCGGGTAATGCCTGCCCATCAGCTCGCGGTAGGCGGCGCCGACGTCCTCCAGCGCCGCCAGATATTCCTTCTTGTCGAGTACGTACCAGGTCAGGCGGACGATGTGCTCGGGCCTGCCTTGGGCCTCTTTCAAGACGCTAATGACATTCAAAAGCGCCTGGCGGAACTGGCCGGCGAAGTCGCGCGACTCCCACTTGCATTCGCCGGTCCAGCCGATTTGGCCTGCGACGAACACCAGCGTGCCGTTCGCCGCGATGCCGTTCGAGAAGCCCTTCGCCCTCGTCCAGCCGGGCGGCTGAAGAATTCGCATCAGACACTCCTTAGCTTGAAGCGCTGCAGCTTCCCTGTTTCGGTGCGCGGCAGCGTGTCGACGAATTCCACGACGCGCGGATACTTGTACGGCGCGATGGCGCGTTTGACGTGCTCCTGCAGCGCCTTGGCCACCGAGTTGTCGCCGGGGAATTCTTTCTTCAGGACCACGAAGGCCTTGACGAGCGTGCCGCGCTCGGCATCCGGCGCGCCGATCACGGCGCATTCGGCGACTGCCGGGTGCGCGAGCAGCGCGCCCTCCACCTCGGGGCCCGCGATGTTGTACCCCGCCGAGATGATCATGTCGTCGGCGCGGGCCACATAGCGGAAGTAGCCGTCGGGGTCGCGCACGTAGGTGTCACCGGTGATGTTCCAGCCGCCGCGTACGTACTCCCGCTGCCGGAGGTCGGCCAGATACCGGCAGCCGACCGGGCCGCGTACGGCGAGCAGTCCGGGCTCGCCGTCCGGCACGGGCGTCCCGTCGGCGTCGACCACGCGCGCGTGCCAGCCCGGCACGGGTACGCCCGTCGTGCCGGGGCGGATGTCGCCGTCGGCGGCGGAGATGAAGATGTGCAGCAACTCGGTGGCGCCGATGCCGTTG
>JBJMWH010000463.1:0-4124 GCA_045810245.1 Burkholderiales bacterium
GAGCGCGCCCACCAGGACGATCCCGAGTTCATCGCTTTGACTTAGCCGCTTTCTCCCTTATGGCGGAAAGCGTGGTTGCCGGTGTGATCGCGTCGGGATCGATCTTCAGCTCGATAATCGCAGGCTTGCCGGAGTTCGCGGCGCGCTCATAGGCCGGCGCGAACTCCTCCGTACGCTCGACCGTTTCGCCGTGCCCCCCGAAAGCGCGCGCGTAGGCGGCGAAATCCGGGTTCCTGAGGTCGGTGCCGAAGACTCGCCCGGGATATTCGCGCTCCTGGTGCATCCGGATCGTGCCGTACAGCCCGTTGTTCACGACGAGCGCGACGAACGCGGCGCCGTATTGAACTGCTGTCGCAAGCTCCTGCCCGTTCATCAGGAAGTCGCCGTCGCCGCAGAAGGCAATGACGGTACGCTCGGGTGAAGCAAGCTTGGCCGCGACGGCAGCCGGATAGCCATAGCCCATCGAGCCGTTGCTCGGCCCGAGCTGCGTGCGAAAGCCCTTGTATCGGAAATGGCGATGCAGCCAGCCCGCGAAGTTGCCGGCGCCGCCGGCGATGATCGCGTCCTCGGGGAGCCGATCCGAGAGCCAGCGTACGAGCTCGCCGTACTGGACCTTGCCCGGCATCGGCAGCGGCTCGGTCCATTCGAGATACTCTTTGCGCGCCGCCGAAGTTCTGTTTTTCCAACTCTCACTGGAAAATTCGAATGCTTGCAGGGCGTCGACGAACTGCGGATAGCCTGAATTGATCGGCAGCGCCGGCCGGTACACCCGCCCGAGCTCCTCTGCACCGGCGTGGACATGGATCAGTGCCTGTTTTGGGACCGGCGCTTCGACGAGCGAATAAGCGCTCGTGGTCATCTCACCCAGCCGCGCGCCGATGACGAGGAGGACGTCGGCCTCCTTCACTCTCTGGGCAAGCTTCGGGTTAATGCCGATGCCGACGTCGCCCGCGTAATTGGGGCTGCGGTTGTCGAAGAGATCCTGGCAGCGAAATGACGTGCCGACCGGCAGGCCGGTGTTCTCGATCCAGCGCTGGAGCTTGCGGCAGGACTCGCCGGTCCAGCCGCCGCCGCCGAGGATGACGAAGGGGCGTTGTGCCTTCGCGAGAAGCTCGGCCGCCTTGTGCGCTTCGAGAGCCGATGCGGCAGGACGCACGGTGTGGTGGCGCGGCACGTCGGCGACCGCCGCCTCGGCGAACAGCGTGTCCTCGGGGAGCGCCAGCACGACAGGACCGGGGCGGCCTGCCATGGCGGTGTGAAAAGCGTGGCTCACGTATTCCGGGATGCGCTCCACGCGGTCGATCTGCGCCACCCATTTCGCCATCTGGCCGTACATCCGCCGGTAGTCGATTTCCTGGAAGGCTTCGCGCTCGGCGAACTCGTTGCCGACCTGGCCGATGAAAACCACCATCGGGGTCGAATCCTGGAAGCCGGTATGGACTCCGATCGCGCCGTTGGTGGCGCCTGGGCCGCGGGTGACGAAGAGCACGCCAGGCTCGCCGGTGAGCTTGCCGTAGGCTTCCGCCATGTACGAGGCGCCGCCCTCCTGCCGGCATACGATGAACGAGATCCGATCGCGCAGGTCGTGCAGTCCGTCGAGCACCGGCAGGTAGCTCTCGCCCGGGACGCCGAAGGCGAGCTTCACGCCCTGGGCGGCGAGCGCGTCGGCGAGGATCCTGCCGCCGTGGCGGGTCTTGAGGTCGGATTTCATGCGCCCATTCTCTCCGAATGCCCGGCGAAAAACCTGCTCCTCAGATGCTCGCAGCAGTCGGCCACTGCTGCATTTGCAGTGTCCAGCACGCCGCCGAAGAGGATGAAGCCGTGCACCATGTCGGAATACTCCTTGTAGGCGACCGGTACGCCCGCCGCGCCTAGCCGCTCGGCGTAGGCGCGGCCTTCGTCGACCAAAGGGTCGTAGCCCGCAGTCAGGACGAATGCCGGCGGCAGGCCCGCGTGGCTCGCAGCGAGCAGCGGCGACGCCCGCCAGTCGGTGCGCTCCGCAGGATTCGGCAGGTACCCGGCGCGGAAGAACCGGATCGCGTCCCGCGTCAGGAGATAGCCTTCGGCGTTGCGCTGGTGCGAAGGAAAAGCGCAGCGCTGGTCGGTGGCCGGGTAGATCAGCAGCTGGCCGCAAAGCGGCGGTCCCGCCTCGTCGCGCGCCATCAGAGCGACCACCGCGGCGAGATTCCCGCCGGCGCTGTCTCCGCCGACAGCAATACGATTTGGATCGACTTTTAAAGAGCTGGCGTTCTTCCGGACATATTCGGTGGCGAAAAAGCAGTCGTCGAGCGCGGCGGGAAACGGATGCTCCGGCGCCAGGCGATAGTCCACCGAGAACACCGCGCAACGCGCGCCGGCGGCGAGCTGCCGGCACACGACGTCATGCGTATCCAGATCGCCGATCGTCCACCCGCCGCCGTGGAAGAAGACGAGCGCGGACAAGGTCTCTTCGAGCACCGGACGATAGGCTCGCACCGCCACCTTGCCGTCGAAGACGACGAGCCGGGCCTCCGCGATCGCTGGCGGCTGCGGGGCGAGCGCAGCGCGGGTATCGCGGTAGATCCGGCGCGCGACGAAGGCGGGAACCGTGTGGTAGGCCGGCAGAGTCGAGCGCGCCACGCGCTCGAGCAGCGCCGCAACCTGTACATGCAGGGTCATACTTTATTCCACACCGTGGGGAGAAGCGCTCGATTATAGTATTCGGGCCATGGACGACATCAACACGCTGCGGCGCATCCTTAGAGAAACTCGGGTCATTGCGGTCGTCGGCCTGTCGGCCGACTGGTTCCGGCCGAGTTACTTCGCCGCGAAGTACATGCAGGAACACGGCTACCGCGTCATTCCGGTGAATCCCCGCTACGAGAGCATCCTGGGAGAGAAGTGCTACAAGTCGCTGCGCGACATCCCGGAGCGGGTCGACCTCGTCGACGTATTCCGCAAGACACAGGACGTGCCGCCGATCGCCGATGACGCCATTGCTATTGGCGCGAAAGTTCTCTGGCAGCAGCTTGGCGTGCGCAATGAAGCAGCGGCGGCCAAGGCGCGCTCGGCGGGCCTGGAGGCGGTTCTAGACCGTTGCGTGAAGATCGAGCATGGGCGGCTCTTCGGTGGCCTGAATTGGATCGGCGTGAATACCAAGGTGGTTTCCGCGAAGCGTCCCCGCTGGCTTGCGTACTGAGGTATCCTTCCCGCGATGGGGAGGATGATAAGAATATTCGAGGGTAGATTCGGGCGACTCCTCCTGAGCGACCTCGATGCGCACGACGAGCTGCGCGCGCAGGAGGACCCCGTCATCGTGCTCCGGCAGGGCGATCCCGAGCTCGTTTTCATCAATCCCGGCAAGAGCTATCGCAACCCGGCCGCGAAGCGCGCGCTCGTATTCCATGTCGCGGGCGAATGGCTGCACGAGTCCTTCCCGGCGGCGTTCGACGGCGTGGAGCGCAAGCCCTTCGCCCAGCAGCGCGAGCCCATTACCCCGCGCATCCGCCAGCTCGCCGACACGCTCGCGGTCGAGGTGCTGAACGACCGTTTTCTATCCTCGGAGCGCCTCGAGTTCATGCTGCAGGAGCTCCTGCTCTCGATCGTCGAGACGTATCTTGCGGGCCGCCGCGCCTCCTCGCCGCTGTGGCGCGGCTCGCGCTTCGAGGACACGCGCATTCGTCGTGCGATCGCGCTGCTGCGGGCGCATCCGAACAAGGACCTGAACATCGATCAGCTCGCCAACCAGGTGGGCCTGTCGCGCTCGCGCTTCTACGACCTGTTCCAGATCTGCACCGGGTTCTCGCCCCGCGCCTACCTCGATCTGTTGTGCGTCGAGGCGGCGATCGCGCGCCTGACCTCCGGGCGCGGCAAGATCGCGGAGCTCTCCGCCGAGCTCGGCTTCTCGGCGCAGAGCAATTTCACCCGCTTTTTCCACAACCAGGTGGGCGTCGCTCCCTCCGAATACCGCCGCGCGGCCTCGCGCCCCGAAGAGCCCCCCGAGACCGAGGAATAGCCGGCGCGGGCGCGCTGCCGGCGACGGGCTAGAATCCCCGCATGCCGGATCGAAAGTTCGGAATCGAAACGCTGTGCCTGCACGCCGGCCAGATCCCGGATGCGGCCACCGGGGCGCGCGCTGCGCCGAT
>JBJMWH010000464.1:0-6287 GCA_045810245.1 Burkholderiales bacterium
CGGGGGCAGCGCCTCCATCAGGCCGGGGATCGCCTCGAAGAAGCTGAGATCCGCGACCATGGGAGCGACGACCGCGCGCATTCCGGCGTCGCTGTAGGCGCGGCCGACCGCTTCGAGCCCCTCGGCGCTCGGAGTCGGGAACTCCGCCACCAGGTCGTAGCACGCGGTGCAGCCCTTCATCAGCATTTCGGCCGCGCCGATCAGCGTGCTGAGATACTTGTCCTCGAGGCTGCGGTGGCCGTTCGTCCACGGCGCCGCGGTGAGCAGGAGCTCGAGCGTCCAGCGATCGCCCATGCCTTTCGCCAGGTTGCCGTGGCCGTGCATGTGGGCATTGATGAGCCCCGGGTGAAGCAACTTGCCGCGCGCGTCGATTTCCTTCGTGCCAGTGGGAACCTGCGGCGTTCCGATTTCCGCGATGGTATCGTCGCGAATCAGAATGTTGGCCTGAGCGTCGACTAGCCGCCCGCCGCGGATCAGCGTATGGGTCATTTGTCCTCCTTGCCGGCGGAACCGATCGAGAGGTCGGCGAGCCCCGAGCGGATCATGTACCAGAAGAGGAATACGCCCGGCAGGGCGATGAGCGTCGTGAGGAGATAGTAGTTCACGTACCCCATGGTATCGATCATGCGTCCCGCGGCGGTTCCGGTGACCACGCGGCCGACGATGCTGGCGAGCGCCGAGAGCAGCGCGTACTGCGTCGCGGTAAAGCGCAGGTTGCATAGCGCCGACAGGTACGCCACGACCGTCACGCCGCCAATGCCGCTCGCGAAGTTCTCGAATCCCACCGCCGCCGCCATGCCGATGTTGGTATGGCCGGCGGCCGCCAGCGCGGCGAAGCTGAAATTCGACACCGCCATCAGCACCAGGCTCCACATGACCGAGCGCTTCATCCCAAGCCGCGAGTACAGGATGCCGCCGACCAGGATGCCGAGGAGCAGGGCCACGAATCCCACGCCGACGTCGTAGAAGGCGACCTCGTCGTTGGTGAAGCCGAGCTCCTGGAAGAGCAGGCGCAGCGTGAGGTTTGCCAGCGTGTCGCCGATCTTGTGAATGAGCACGAAGAGCAGGACGACGAGCGCGCCCTGGCGCGCCACGAACTCGAGGAGCGGGCTGAAATAGGCCACGAGCGCCTGCGCGACGCCGCGGGGCTTCGCCGGCTCGCGGTGGCGCGCCGGCTCGCCCATGAACGCGCCGGCCAGCATGGCCGGCAGCGCGAACACGGAGCAGGCGGCATAGGCGGCGCTCCAGCCCGCGCGCTGGGCGAGCACGAGCGCGAGCGCGCCGGCCGCGGTCGCGCCGATGCGCCAGCCGTACTGCGACATCCCGGATCCCGCGCCGAGCTGGCGCGGCTCGAGCAGCTCGATGCGGTAGGCGTCGATGATGATATCGAAAGTCGCGCCGGCGAAGGCCATGACGACCGCCATGAAGGCGAATACGGCAAGAGAGTGTCGCGGGTCGGCGATGCCGAGGCCGGCTACCGCCACCATGACCAGCACGCCGGTGAGCCACAGCCAGCTGCGCCGCTGGCCGAAGCGACCGAGAACCGGCAGGCGCACGTGGTCGATGATCGGCGCCCACAGGAACTTGAGGTTGTAGGCGAGGAAGGTCAGCGTGAAGGCCGTCACCGCGCTGCGCGTGAAGCCATGCTGCGCAAGCCGCGTGGTCAGGGTCGCGCCGATCATCGCAAAGGCAAAGCCCGAAGAGATGCCGAGGAACAGCGCCGCGAGCGGCGCGGGCTCGAGGTATGGACGCAGCCCCTTAAGCCAGGGCGTAGTCACGGGGCCAGGGGGTAGTCATAGTCGATCGTCAGCGGCGCATGGTCGGAAAAGCGCTTCGTCTTGTAGATCGACTCCTTGACTGCTTTCGCGGCGATGCCGGGCGTGGCGATCTGGTAGTCGATGCGCCAGCCGACGTTCTTCTTCCATGCCTCGCCGCGGTTGGACCACCACGTGTACTGATCGGGCCTCGCGTTCAGCCGGCGGAACACGTCGACATAGCCGAGCTCGTCGAATACCTGGGTGAGCCAGGCCCGCTCCTCGGGCAGGAAACCCGAGTTCTTCCGATTGGAGCGCCAGTTCCTGAGGTCGATCTCCTTGTGGGCGATGTTCCAGTCGCCGCACAGGATGAAGTCATGCCCTCTTTTCTTCAGGGCTTCGAGGTGACGAATGAACTGCTTGAGAAAGCGGAACTTGGACGCCTGCCGCTGCGCGCCGGCGGAGCCGGAAGGGAGGTAAACCGAGATGACCCACAGAGTGCCGAAGCGCGCTTCGACGTAGCGGCCTTCGGCATCGAACTCCCGGCTCGCGAAGCCGCGCTGCACCTCGTCGGGCTGCCTGCGGCTCATCAGCGCGACGCCGCTGTAGCCCTTCTTCTCGGCGAACGCGTAGCAGGACGAGAAGCTCTTCAAGCCGTGCAGCTTCGCGTCGAGGTCGAGCTCCTGGCACTTGATCTCCTGCAGGCACACGACGTCGGCGCGCTGGGCGGCGAGCCAGCGCAACAAGCCCTTGGCGGCGGCCGAGCGCAGGCCGTTGACGTTCAGCGTGATGACGCGCATGGCGGCGCGCCATTCTAGCGGGCTTCTACAGGACGAGCCTGGGCAGCGCGGTGGAGATCGACGGCACGTAGGCGACGAGCACCAGCACCGCCATGTTGACGAGGATGAACGGCCACACGCCGGCCACCACCTGCTCCACCGGCCGGCGCAGCGTGCTCGCGGTGACGTTGAGGTCGAGCCCGAAAGGCGGCGTGATCATGCCGAGACAGATGTTCAGCGTGACGACCATGCCGAAGTGCACCGGATCGATGCCGAGCGTCGAAGCGAGCGGGAACAGCGTCGGCAAAAAGATCAGCATGATCGAGTTCGGATCGATGAACATGCCGGCGATGAAGAACAGGATCATGACCACGGCGAGGAAACCGATCCAGGTGACGTCCCAGTCCTTGAGCAGCGCCATGAGCGCGCCCTGCACGTTGCCCAACGTAACGAAGTACGCGAGGAGCGAGCCCATGGCGAGCAGGATGAAGACCGCGGAGGTCGAGATTGCGCTGTCCTTCGCGATGTCGAACACCTCGCGCCAGCCGAGCGAGCGCAGCACGAGCACCTCGACCAGGATCGCGTACGCAACCGAGACCGCGGCCGCCTCGGTGGCGGTGAAGAAGCCGGCGAAGATGCCGCCCAGGATGATCACCTGCATGCCGATGGCCCAGCCGGCCTCGCGCAGCGCGCGCCACCGGCTCGCGGCACTGGCCTTGTTTCCACCCTGCAGGCCTTTTTGCTTCGTTTCCCAGGCCACGAGCAGCATGAAGGCAACGCCGAGGACGATGCCCACCACCAGGCCGGCGGCGAACAGCGCCGCGATGGAGGTGCCGGTGAGCCAGCTGTAGACGACGAACGTGATCGAAGGCGGAATGAGAAGCGCGCATTCCGCGCTCGAGGCGATGAGTCCCAGGCTGAAGGGTTCCGAGAAGCCGGCGCGGCGCAGCTCCGGGTACGAGAGGCGCCCCATGGCCGCGACGGTGGCGGGCGCCGAGCCGGCCGCGGCGCCAAACACCATCACGGCAGCCACCGTGGAATGGCCGATGCCGCCGCGGAAGCCGCCGCAGAGCGCGCGAAAAAGGTCCGCGAGCTGTTGCGCCATCCTGCCGCGCGCCATGAGGTCGGCGGCGAAGATGAAGAACGGGATGGCAAGGAGCGTCACCACTTCGACGCCGCCGAGAAGCCGCTGCGCGAGCGCGACCGCAGGGATGTCCGGGTGCAGCGCAAGCTTCGCCAGCACCGACGGCAGGCCCATCACCAGCAGCATCTCGAAGCCGAGCGCGAGCATGACGAGCGCCAGGAGGAAGAGGGCCAGGACGACCACGCTAGAGCTGCAGCATCGGGTCGACGTGCACCTTGTGCCGGTCGGAGGCGCCGAAGAGCTCGAGCCCATAGCGCAGGCCGAGAAGCGCGAATCCCACGGGCATCGGGCCGTAAAGCCAGCTCATCGAGATGCCGAGCGTCGGGCTCGCCTGGCCGCTTCGCAGGACGAGCAGGGTGACCGTGAGGCAAACCTGCGCGACGTACAGGCTGAGCGCGAGCCCGGCGAGGTCGATGACGAGGGTGATGCCGCGGCGCAGGCGCGGCGCCAGCGCTTGCAACAGAGCCGTCATGCCGATGTGCCGGCCGCGCTCGAGCGTGATGCCGAGACCGAGGAACACGACCCAGACGAGCCCGAAGAGGCACAGCTCGTCGATCCAGGCAAACCGCGACGCGTAAGCGGGCGCGAGGTCGCGCACCAGCACGTTCACGGTGTAGAGGAGCGACATTGCCAGCATCAGGGCGCCCAGCAGCAGCGCCTCCGTCTGCCTCAATAGGGCCAGTGCCCTATTCGCATTCGCGATCAAATGTCGAGGCGCTTTGCTTCCTGCTGGTAGAGGTCCATCAGCTTCCTGCCCTCGGCACCGGCGCGCTCGAGATAGGCCTCGCGCGCCCTCGGGACCATGAGATCGCGCAGCCGGCGGCGCTCGGCCTCGTCGGCGACCCGCACGCTGATCCTGCCCGAAGCCTTGATCAGCTCGAGCGCAGCCTGCTGCGCGGCTTCCTTCGCCTTCTCGGTCTGCGGCCGCACCTCCTCCAGGGACTGGACGATCGCCTGGCGATGCGCCTGCGGCATCTTCTGCCACCACCCCGGGCTCACCAGGAACACGTCCTCCATCGAGCCGTGCTCGGTTAGGACCAGGTGCTTCTGCACCTCGTGGAATTTCATCGTCGAGATGGTATCGAGCGGGTTCTCCTGGCCGTCGACCACGCCGGTCTGGAGCGAGGTGTAGAGCTCGCTGAAATTGATCACCACCGCCGAGGCGCCGATCGCCGCGAACTGCTCGATCAGGATCTTCGAGTCCATCACCCTGAACTTCTGGCCGCGCAGCCCGTCGAGCTTGTCGAGCGGCTTGTTCGAGGTGAGCGACTTGCGGCCGTTCGGCCAGAGCGTGATGCCGACGAGGCTGCGCGAGGCGAAGCTCTCGAGGATCGCTCTGCCGAAAGCCGACTCGCGAAGCTGCTGGCTCTTCGCCCGGTCGGTGGGAAAGACGTACGGAATGTCGAGGATCGACACCGCGGGATTGAACCCGCCGAGGAACGCCGCCGGCATCATCGTCGCCTCGATGGTGCCGAACTGCACGCCTTCGACCATCTGGCGTGCGTTGCCGAGCTGCGAGGCCGGATAGAGCTGGATCTCCACTTCGCCGCCGCTGCGTTGCCGGACGAGCTCGGCGACCTTGGCCAGGCCCTGGTGGCGCGGCTGGGTGGGCGCCTCGAGGTGCCCGATCTTCATGGTGTAGCGCGCCTTGGTTTGCGCGTGCGCCACACCGCCGGCCAGGGCGAACGCGGTCAAGCCGAGCAGAAGGCGGCGGAAGGGGCTCATTGGGGCTCCTTGACTGTTGCTTAGGATTCGGGGAAGGCGGACACGCCGCCGTGCTCGGCCGACCACTTGGCCGGGGCATTGAGGAAGCGCTCGACCTCCTCGATCACGCGGTTCTCGAAGTAGCCGCCCTGCTTCACGACCCTCAGCACGTCCCACCAGGTGGCGAGGTGCAAGAGCTTCACCTTGATGTCGGCGATGATCTTCTTCGACTCGGGGAAGATGTCGTAATAGAAGACCACGAACACGTGGTCGACGACCGCGCCGGCGTCGCGCAGCGCCGTGCAGAAGTTCACCTTGCTGCGCCCGTCGGTGGTGAGGTCCTCAACCAGCAGCGTGCGCGCGCCCTCCTCGATGTGGCCTTCGATCTGCGCGCCGCGGCCGAACCCCTTCGGCTTCTTGCGAACGTATTGCATCGGCAGCGAGAGACGATCGGCGATCCAGGCCGCGTATGGAATCCCGGCGGTTTCGCCGCCGGCCACCGTGTCGAACTGCTCGAAACCCACGTCGCGCACGATCGTCGCGGCGGCGAAATCGATGAGGGCCGTACGCACCCTGGGATAGGAGATGAGCTTGCGGACGTCGATGTAGACCGGGCTCGCCCATCCCGAGGTGAAGACAAAGGGCTTGTCCTGCGAAAAATGCACCGCTTTCACCTCGAGCATCATCTTCGCCGTCATGTCGGCGATGAAGGATTTGTCGGCGAAGAGCATGTGCAAAGCGTTGGAAAGTGTGGAATTTTAACAGGGCGCTGCCCGCCGGACCTTTAGAATTGGCACCAGGGGACAACAACAACCATGAGCCCAAGACTCTTCGCCATCGCCGCCGTGCTCGCGGCCGTTCCGCTCGCTTCCGAGGCCGAGACCTACCGCTGCATCGCGAAGGACG
>JBJMWH010000465.1:0-5956 GCA_045810245.1 Burkholderiales bacterium
GTGAGGAGCGCGCCGGCAATGCCCGCGAGCACCGCCGCCAGCGTATAGGCCTTGCGCAGGTGCGCGCGGCTCGGCGCGCCGATCGCGGGCATGCGCGTGGCATTTTCGCGGATGCCGCGCAAGGCGAGGCCGAACGGCGAATGGATGATGCGGCGCGCGACCAGAAACACGAGGAACAGGACGACGAGCGAATAGGCGTACGCGGTGCGCCCGTACAGATCGAACTTGAAGCCGAGCAGCGGCGCCATCTTCACGCCCTGCAGGCCGTCGGCACCGCCGGTGAGCGCGCTCGCGCTGTTCGCCGCCTCGGCGAGCAGCAGGCCGAGCCCGAGCGTCAGCATGATAAGCGCCAGGTGCCGAAAGCGGACGATGACGTGGCTGGTGAGATAGCCGAGGAGGCCGGCCGCCGCGCCGCCGAGCGCGAGGCCGGTGAGCGGCTCGCCGAGGTAATGCTTGGCGAGCAACCCTGCGGTGTAGGCGCCGAAGCCGAAGTAGGCGGCGTGGCCGAGCGAGACGATACCGGCGTAGCCGAGGATCAGGTCGAGCGACAGCGCGAAGAGCGCGGTGATGGCGATCTGGCTCGCGAGCGAGAGGTAGTTCGGCGTGACGAGGAAAGGCAGGAGCGTCGCCAGCCAGAACGCCGTCTCCAGCGGCTGCCAGCGCGCCTGCCGGCGAAAATAGTCAACGCTTGCCAAAGAGGCCCACCGGCCGCCACATGAGGAGCGCCACCATCACCAGGTAGATGAGGAAGGCGCCGAGCCACGGGAAGTAGTACTTGCCCGCCATGTCGCTCACGCCGAGGACGATCGCGGCGGCAAACGAGCCGCCGATCGAGCCGAGCCCGCCGACGGCGACGACGATCAGCACATAGACGAGGTAGTTGAGCGCGAACGCGTGGTCGAGCCCGACCATCTCGATCGCGAGCGCGCCGCCGAGCCCGGCAAGGCCGCCGCCGAGGGCGAAGGTGATCATGAAGGCGCGCTCGACATCGATGCCGAGGCCGCGCGCCATCTTCTGGTTGTCGACGGCCGCGCGCACCCGGGCGCCGAAGCGCGTCGCCTCGAGCAGGAGGATGAGGAGCGCGGCGACCGCGAGCCCCATGATGATGAGAAAGAGGCGATAGGCGGCGAAGCTCATGCCGAGGAACGGCACGGAGCCGCGCAGGTACGAAGGCATGGGCGTCGACTGCACCACCGTGCCGTAGAACCACGCATAGGCGGCGACCGAGATGAAGACGATGCCGATCGTGAGCAGGCACTGGTCGAGATCGCTCGCGCGATACAGCCGCCGGTACAACGTGCGCTCGAGAAGCACCGCCACCGCGCCGGCGCCGAGAAAGGCGGCGGGCAGCGTGGCGAGAAATGGCCAGCCGTAGCGGTTGGCGAGGCTTACGGTGATGTAGCCGCCGATCATCGCGAAGCTGCAGTGCGCGAGATTGACGAAGTTCATCATCCCCAGGGTCACCGACAGGCCCACGGACAAGAGGAACAGCAGCATCCCGTAGGCGAACCCGTCGAAGAGCACGCCTGCGAGCGAGGCGAACATGGGCTAAATCGGGGTCAGAGCCCTATTTTTAATTGGGCTCTGACCCCTATTTTTACTTCTGCTGTTTGCGGCGCTCGCCGGCCGGGTCTTTGACGGCCGGGATCTTGTCGAACGGCACGTTGGCGACGTCGTTGCCGACCTTCTGTACGCGGCGGATGTAGACGTCCTGCACGACGTCGCGCGTCTCGGGGTCGATCGACATCGGGCCGCGCGGGCTGTCCCATTTCAGGCCGCGCGCGGCCTTGATCATCGCCTCGCCGTCGGTATTGCCCTTGGTCTTCTTCAGCGTCTCGTAGATCGCGTGCATGCCGTCGTAGCCGCCGATCGAGAAGAAATCGGGGTTGCGGCCGTGCATGGCGTTGAACTCCTTCACGAACGCCTGGTTCAGCTTGTTGTCGAGCTTGTAGTCGTAGTGCCACGCGGTGATGATGCCGAGCGCGCTGTCGCCCATGCTCTTCAGCGCCGCTTCGGCGACGGTCTCGCCCGAGCCGAGCACCTTGGTCTTGCCGAGGTCGATGCCGCGCTCGGCGAGCGCTTTGCCCAGCGCGGCGGGCTGGGCGCCTCCGGGGATGAAGATATAGATCGACTGCGGTGCCAGATCCTTGGCGCGCTGCACGAAAGCGGAAAAGTCGGGGTTGGCGACCGGGAAGCGCACCGAGCCGACCATGGTGCCGCCGGCCGCCTTGAACGCGCTGGTAAACGCCGCCTCGGCGTCGTGGCCCGGACCGTAGTCGGTCACCATGCTGTAGTTCTGCTTGATGCCGCCCTTGGTGGCCGCCCAGGTGCCGAAGGTCTCCATCACCTGGGGCAGGGTGACCGAGGTGCGGATCATGTAGGGCGACTTGGTGATGACGGCCGAAGTCGCGGCGTTCATCACCACCATGAACTTCTTCGCCTCGGCCGACACGTCGCCCGCCGCCATCGCGTTCGGCGTGAGGACGTAGCCCGAGAGAATGTCGACCTTGTCGCGCACCACGAGCTCCTGCGACAGGCGCTTGGCGACATCGGGCGCCGGTCCGCCGGTGTCCTTGCGGATGATCTCGATCTTCTTCCCGGCGACGCTGTCGCCGTGCTGCTTCATATAGGTCTTGATGCCGTTGTCGATCTGGTTGCCGGCATCGGCGAACTGGCCCGACAGCGTCAGCACCAGCCCGATTCGTATCGTGCCCTGGGCGTGCGCGGCAGGCGCCGCAGGGAGCGCCGCTGCGCACAGCGCGGCCGCGAGCCAGCTTCTTTTCATGGTTCCTCCTCCGTGGTCTTCGAATTCGCCAGCAGTGGCGAAATTCTAACCTCAGGAGCTCAGGCGCCGAGCGCCTGCCTCAATCGAGCGGCGCTGATCGGCAGCTCGCGCAGGCGGGTGCCGGTGGCGTGCGCGATCGCGTTCCCGAGGGCGCCCGCGGTAGGGCCCTGCGCCGCCTCGCCGGTGCCGAGGAACGGCTGCCCCGGGCGATTGACGAGATGCACCTCGATACTTTCCGGCAGGTCGGGGAACCGCAGGATCGGGTAGCCGCCCCAATCGCGGCTCGTGATCCGGGCGCGGTCGAAGGCGACCGCCTCGTGCAGCGTCCAGCTCGTCGACTGCACGATGCCGCCTTCGATCTGGTTCACGATGCCGTCGGGGTTGACGATGTCGCCGCTGTCGTTCGCCGCGACCACGCGGCCGACGCGCACGCGGCCGCTGTCGCGGTCGACCTCCACCTCGCAAGCCACCGCGGTGTACGCGGCGAGGTTCTTGTAGCGCGCGAAGCCGAAGCCGCGGCCGCGGCCGGGCTGCTTCTTCCAGGCCTGCCAGCCGAAGCGCTCGGCCGCCATGCGCACGACCGCCTGGGCGCGAGGGTCCTGGAGATGCCTGAGGCGAAACTCGACCGGATCGGCGCGCGCCGCGGCGGCGAGCTCGTCCATGAAGCTCTCGATGGAGAAGATGTTCATGTACGCGCCGAGGGCGCGCAGCGCCGACACGCGCAGCGGCATCTCGGTCACGAAGTGGTGCACCACGCGCGAGGCGGCAAACTTGTAGAGCGGGATGGCGTTGCGGTCGCCGCCGCCGGCGGGCTGCGGGATCGCGCGCGGCGGCGGCGGCGCGAACGGCTTCTCGACCTGCCACGCGGGGGCGAGATAGCCCGCCGGTCCAGGCCGCGTCGAATGCGTGTTGCTCCAGAGCTCGTACTGGAAGTCCTCGACCGTGCCCTCCGCAGACACGCGTCCGCGCGCCCTGGACACCATCGCCGGGCCGTACGGCTCCCAGCCGTGCTCGTCCTCGCGCATCCACTGCACGCGCACCGGCCGCCCCGGCACGGCGCGCGCGACGAGCACAGCGTCCGCGGCCGCATCGTCGGCCGCGTTGTGTCCGTAGCAGCCCGCGCCCTCCATGTGGATGCAGCGGATGCGCTCGCCGGGCATGCCGGTCATCTCGGCCAGCGCCGCGCGCAGCGGATAGACGCCCTGACTGTGCGTCCAGACGGTGAGCGCCTCGTCGCGGTAAAGCGCCACGGCACAGGACGGGCCGATCGACGCGTGCATCTGGTACGGGCGCCGGTACTCGGCTTCGAGCATCGCGGCGCCGCCGCCGCTCTTGCCGCTCTCGTGGATCACGCTGTCCTGCGAGGGCAGCGTGCGAATTGTCTGGTAGATCTCCTTGGACTCCGGAAGGGTGGCGTGTTCGTCCCATTGCGCGGCCCTGGCCAGCGCGCGCACCGCCGCCACGGCCTGGAATTCGCCCTCAGCGACGAGCGCGACGAAGCTGCCATCGCGCATCACCTTGAGCACGCCCGGCATGCGCGCAGCTCCCGCAGTGTCCACCGCGCGCAGGCGCGCGCCGTAGCTCGGCGGCCGCAGCACGCGTGCGTGGACCATGCCTGGGAGGCGCAGATCCTGCACGTAGATCGCCTGGCCGGTGAGCTTCGCCGGGATGTCGACGCGTGCGAGCGGTTTCCCCATCACGGTTCGCGCCGCCGGATCGCGCAGCGGCGATTGCGGCTGCGCCCGGACGTGCAAGGCTTCGCCCGCGACCAGCTCGCCGTAGGCCACGCCGTTCACCGCCCCGTCGCGGACGGTGAGGCGTTCGGCCGGGACGCCCAGGCGCTTGGCCGCAAGCCCGGTGAGCACGGCGCGCGCCTGCGCCGCGGCGTGCAGGATCGCGGTGCCGCTTTCCTGCATAGACTGGCTGCCGGCGGTGTACTGCTCGTCCGGCGTGCGCGCGGTGTCGGCGGTGACGAGCTCGATGCGCGCGGGGTCGACGACCAGCTCTTCGGCCGCCACCTGGATGAGGGCGGTCTTGATGCCCTGTCCGAGCTCGGCCTTGCCGGTGAACACGGTGATGCGGCCGTCGGCGCCGACGCGGATCCAGGCGTCGAGCATCGGCGCTTTGTTGAGGCTCCCCGGCAGCTTGCCGGCCTGCGCGCCGGCCAGGCGCGGCAGGAGCGAAAAGCTGACGACGAGCGCGCCGCTGCGCGCGATGAAGCTGCGCCGCTTCATGGCTCGCGCGCAGCCCGCTCGACCGCGCGCACGATCCGCATGTGGGTGCCGCAGCGGCAGAGATTTCCGCTCATGTGCTTGCGGATCTCGGCGCGCGTGGGATGGGGCGTGGCTTCGAGCAGGGCCTGCGCCTGCATGATCATCCCGGGGATGCAGTAGCCGCACTGCGCCGCCTGCTCGGCGATGAAGGCGCGCTGCACCCGTCCGGGCTTCTCGGGGGTGCCCAGCCCCTCGAGTGTGGTGATGCGCCGACCGGCGAGCGTCGAGATCGGCGTCACGCACGAGAACACCGCCCGGCCGTCGACCAGCACAGTGCATGCGCCGCACTGGCCGAGGCCGCACCCGAACTTGGCGCCGTTCAGCTGCAGCTCGTCGCGCAGCACGTAGAGCAGCGGGGTCGTCGGGTCGGCGTCGAGCTCCTGGGCCTTGCCGTTGACGTTGAGGTTGATCATTTCTTCTCCTGGCGAATCTTCTTCAGCTCCCCGTCCAGGTCGGTCCATGCAGGGGCGCGCCCGAACTCGCTGCGGATGTAGGCGGCGAGGTCTTTCACTTGGGCATCGGTCAGCGCATCGGCGAACCCGGGCATGGCCCGTCCCGCCTCGCCTTCGGCGGGCGCGATGCCTTCGAGCGTGATGCGCAGGAGGTTGCTCGACGTCGGTATCGTCATGGCGGTTCCAAGGGCGAGCGGCAGGGCGCCGCCCGAGCCGGCCTCGCGTCCACGATCATGGCACGCGGCGCAGGTGCCGGCATAGACCTCCGCACCGTGCCCGTTGGCGCGCGACGCTGCTTTGGCCTGCGCCAGCGCGGCGTCGGCCTTCTTGCGGCGCTCAGCCGAAGGCGGTCCCGCGAGCGCCTCGAGGTACGCAGCCATAGCGCGCACGTCCGCCTCCGGGGCGCGCGCGAGGTTGCGCACTACCGGGTCCATCGGTCCGGCCGC
>JBJMWH010000466.1:0-2800 GCA_045810245.1 Burkholderiales bacterium
GCGCCGGCCCAGCTCGTGCAGGACGCACGCCGCCACGGCGTCGAAGTGCGCCCGCCGGACGTGAACGCGAGCGACTGGGACTGTACGCTCGAGGCCGGTACGCTGCGCCTGGGGCTGCGCATGGTGAGCGGACTCTCCGAGTCCGAGGGACGCCGCATGGCGCAGGGCAGGCCTCACGCCTCGATTCATTCATTGAGATTGAATAGAAAGGATCTGCGCTGCCTTGCCTCCGCAGGCGCGCTGCAATCGCTCGTCGGGCACCGCCGCCTGGCGCATTGGGCCGCGGCCGGCGCGGCGCGCCGCGATCCGCTCGATGTGCCGGCCGCCGAGCGCCTGCCGCCGCTTGCCGCTCCTCGGGAAGGCGAAGACATCGTCGCCGACTACGCGAGCCTCGGCCTCACGCTCGGTCGGCACCCCCTCGCCTTAATAAGGGATTATTTAAAGGGCCGGCGCGTTCTTTCTTCCGAGGAAATTCAAAAGCTGCCTCATGGAAGCGCGGCGCGCACGGCGGGGCTGGTGACCTGCCGGCAGCGGCCGGACACCGCGAGCGGAGTGATTTTTGTCACGCTGGAGGACGAGACCGGCAACGTCAGCGTGGTGGTCTGGCGGCACCTGAGCGAGCGCCAGAAGGTCGAGCTCCTCGGCGCCCGCCTGCTCGCGGTGCACGGCGTGATCGAGCGCGACGGCGACGTTGTGCATTTGGTGGCACGCCGCCTGCTTGATTACAGCGTGCTCCTCGGACCGCTCACAGCGCCCTCGCGCGACTTCCACTAAGATGGCCTCGATGAAGAATCAGGGCGAGATCCTCGGTTTGATCGAAGGCCGCCGCTCCCGCAGGCCGGCGCGGGACCTGCCTTTCCTCGACGCCTTGTTCCGGCAGCTCCAATCCTGTCAAAAGGACGAGGCGGAGAGGACCGAAGACCAGATCTGGAGCGTCTGGATGGACCATCCGCACGCCGTGGCCGCCCGGGTCCTGGACCTCGCTACCCGCGACATCGCCGCGCGGCGCTACGACATCGCCGAAACGCGCCTGACCCAGCTCCTGCGCCGGGCGCCCGATTTCGCCGAGGCCTGGCATAAGCGCGCGACCCTCTACTACCTCCTCGGGCGCGACCAGGAGTGCCTGGAGGACATCGGCCGCACGCTCGAGCTCGAGCCGCGGCATTTCGCCGCCATGATGCATTTTGGCGAAATCCTGCTGGGGGCCGGCGCGTCGCTCGAGGCGCGCTTCGCCTTCTACGCCGCGCTGACGATCCATCCGCACCTGCCGCGTGCGCGCGCGGCCCTGGCTGACAAAGCCTGACCGGCGGCGCCGGACAGCCAAAAGCCCCGCCCATATAATGGGTTCATGACCCAGGATGCGCACCCGGTTAAGGTCTCGAAGGACCTCGAAGACCTCATTCCCACGTACCTCGGCAACCGCAGGAAGGAGCTCGAAAACCTGCGGCAGGCGCTGACTGCCGCCGACTTCGAGCAGATCCGCCAGATCGGCCACCGCATGCGCGGCGTAGGCGTGTCGTATGGCTTCGACGACGTGACCTCGCTCGGCAAGCTGATCGAGGACGGCGCCAAGGACGGCGACAAAACCGCCTTGGAAAAGCATATCGGCACCTACGGCGAGTACCTCTCCAACCTGCGTATCACCTATGAGTGATCTCGCCGCCACCGGCCGCGACGTGGCGCCACAGGCGGCGTTCCGCGTGCTGGTGGTCGACGATGATCCCGACATGGCGGCGTTGCTCGCCGCCACCGTCGAGGCCGAAGGAATGGAGGCTGAAGTGGTGAGCGACGGCGGTGCCGCGATGGCGGCGGTCGCCGAGGCGCCGCCCGACCTCGTCCTGCTCGACGTGGTCATGCCTGGAGCCTGCGGCTTCGAGATCTGCCGGCGGTTGAAGACCGACCCGCTGACCGCGCTGATCCCCATAGTGCTCGTGACCGCGCTCGAGGACCGCAGCAGCCGGCTGCGGGGCATCGAGGCCGGCGCGGACGATTTCCTCCTCAAGCCGGTGCGCCCCGAGGAGCTGGTGGCGCGGATGAAGACGCTGCGCCGCCTGCACGAGACGCGGCGCGAGCTCGAGGCCCGGCGCCTCGACGCCGAGGTCGAGCGCAAGGACGCGCTTCACAAGGCGCTGTGGCGATACGTGTCGCCGCGGCTCACGGAGCGCATCATCGGCGCGGCCGGCCGGGGCGCGCCCTTCCGGACCGACGCCGAGCGCGCCGACGTGGTGGTGCTGTTCGCGGACCTGCGCGGCTTCACCCGGATCACCGAGACGATCGGCGTGCACAACGTGGTCGACATGCTGAACGAATACTTCTCGGTGCTCACCGACGCGACCTACCGCAACGACGGCACCATCTTCAACATGGCGGGCGACTGCCTGCTGGTCGGATTCAACGTGCCGTTCGCGCAGCCGGATGCGGCCGAGCGCGCCGGGCGCACCGCGGCCGAGATGCTGTCGCGCGTCGGCGAGGTGGCCGCGGGCTGGTCGGCGCGCCATGGCATCGCGACCGGCGTGGGCATCGGCATCTGCCGCGGGCAGGCGGTGATCGGCAACGTCGGCTCGCCGCACTACATGAGCTACACCATGATCGGCAACGCCGTGAACGCCGCCGCGCGCCTGATGCAAAGGGCGCAGATGGGCGAAGCGCTGGTGTCGGGCGAGTTCTACGACGCGGTGAAGCCGCTGGTGCCGGCGCAGCAGGTGAAGTCCCAAGGCGCAGTGGCGCTGCGCGGCAAGGCCGAGCCGATCCCGGTCTATTCGATCCGCCTCTAGGCGGCACTCCTGTAATCGCTATGATC
>JBJMWH010000467.1:0-10664 GCA_045810245.1 Burkholderiales bacterium
GGCGCTCGCGGGCGATGCGGCCGCGGGCGAGCGGCTGCAGGACCGCTACTCGATCCGCTGCGCACCGCACGTGATCGGCGTGCTGCGCGACGCGCTTCCCTGGATGCGGCGCGATATCGAGAACGAGCTGAACAGCGCGAACGACAATCCGATCGTGGACCCCGATGCCGGCCTGATCCTGCACGGCGGACATTTCTACGGCGGGCACATCGCCTTCGCGATGGACGCGCTCAAGGCAGCTGTGGCGAGCGTCGCCGATCTTCTCGATCGCCAGCTCGCGCTGCTGGTCGACGCCAAGTTCAACGGCGGCCTGCCGCAGAACCTCTCCGGCGCGTCGGCCGAACGCGCCGCCATCAACCACGGCTTCAAGGCGGTGCAGATCGCGGTCTCGGCGTGGACCGCCGAGGCGCTGAAGCTCACGATGCCGGCGGCGTCGTTTTCGCGCTCGACCGAATCGCACAACCAGGACAAGGTGAGCATGGGCTCGATCGCCGCGCGCGACTGCCTGCGCGTGCTCGCGCTCACGGAGCAGGTCGCGGCGGCCCACCTGCTCGCGACGCAACAGGCCGTGCTGCTGAGGCGGCGGGAGGGCGAGCTCGAGCCGGCGGTTCTGAGCGCCGCGCTGGGCGGCTTCCTCGAGCGCAGCGCGCACTATTTCGAGTTCCTCGCGGAAGACCGCAGGCTCGACGCGACGCTGGAGCGCGTCACCGGCGCCATTCGCGCGCACGCCTGGCCGCTCTACGACTCATAATAGAATGCGAGCATGGAGATCGCGCTTTATCTGACGTTCGGCGCGGCGCTCGGGGCGCTCATCGCGTGGCTGTGGCAGCGCGGCGCGGCCGAACGCCTCGCCGAGCTGGCCGCCGAGAAGGCGCGCCTCTCCGGCGAGGTGATGGTCGCCAAGCTCGAGGAGCGGGCGCGGCGCATTCCCGAGCTCGAGCAGGAGCTCTCAGGCTACCAGGCGGTGCGCGAAGAGAACGCGCGGCTGCTGCAGGCGCTGAATCTCGAGCGGCGCCAGGCCGACGAGAAGCTGAAGCTCCTCGCCGAGGCCAAGGAGGTGCTCGCCGAGCAGTTCCAGAACCTCGCCAACCGGATCTTCGAGGAGAAAGGCGAGAAGCTGGTGCAGCAGAACGTGGCGAACCTCGATTCGCTGCTGAAGCCCCTGGGCGAGCGCCTGCGGGAGTTCCAGGTGCGGGTCGAGGAAACCTACGACAAGGAATCCAAGCAGCGCTTTTCGCTTCAGGGCGAGATCCAGAAGCTGGTCGAGGCCAATGCCCGCATGAGCGTGGATACGCTGAACCTCACCAATGCGCTGAAGGGTGACTCCCGTACCCAGGGCGCGTGGGGCGAGGTGGTGCTCGAGCGGGTTCTGGAGGCCTCCGGCCTGCAAAAGGGCCGCGAATACGACATCCAGGCGAGCTTCGAGGCCGCCGAGGGCGGCAAGGCGCGGCCCGACGTCATCATCCGGCTGCCGGAGAACAAGCACGTGGTAGTGGACTCCAAGGTATCCCTTACGGCCTACGAGGCCTATACCCGCGCCGAGGACGAGCTGGTGAGAAAGCGCGAGCTCGGCCGCCACATCGAATCCCTGCGCGCCCATGTCAAGGGCCTGGCGGAGAAAAATTACCAGTCGTTGTACGGTATTCGCACGCCGGACTTCGTCCTCATGTTCGTGCCGGTCGAGCCGGCCTTCGCGCTCGCCCTGCGCGAGAAGCAGGACCTCTTCGAGGACGCCTTCAATCGCAACGTCATGATCGTCAGCCCCACCACACTGCTGATCTCGCTGCGCACGATCGCGAGCATCTGGCGCTACGAGTACCAGAACCGCAACGCCCAGGAGCTGGTGCGCCAGTGCACCGCCCTCTATGACAAGTTCGTCGGCTTCGTCAACGACCTGGAGGACATCGGCCGGCGCCTGAAAGCGGCACAATCCAGCTATGACGACGCCTATGGCAAGCTCGCTAGCGGCAAAGGCAATCTCATCCGCCAGGTGGAGCGCATCCGCGAGCTTGGCTTGAAGCCGTCCAAGCCGCTTCCCGGCCACCTCACCGAGCTTGCGCTCGGAGGCGAGTCCGACGTCGCCGTCGAGGGCGAGTCCGACGCGGCGGTGCGCCGGCCACTCCCTGCCGCGACCGGCAGCGCCGCCCCTCGATAGTCCCTCCGGCCTAGACGCCGGCCGGCGACAGGTCGCGGGCAGCGGTTAGCATTTCCAGGGGCGGGCGTAAACTTTGCTGGGGGCAATGGGGATTGCCGGGAGCTCCATGCCGCTTTCACTGCGCTTTGTCGTACCCCTCGCGCTTGCCCTCGCCGCCATCGCATACGCGGTCGTTCCGCTGGTGGATCGCCTCACGTTCCAATGGTTCGTGCGCGACCTGGACACGCGCGGGGCGTCGATCGCCAAGACCGCGCAGGAGCCGCTCGCCGAGCTGATCGCCGACAACGAGGACCCGAGGGAGAAGGTGCTGCGCTACTTCGAGCGCATCATCCAGGACCAGCGCATCTACGCCCTGGGGTACTGCGACCGCGCCGGACGCATCGCGTACGCGACCGCGGCGTTTCCGGAGAACATCCGCTGCGTCACCTCGGAAGGCAACGAGGAGAAGACCTGGGTGCTGCAGCTCGCCCACGGACCGCTGCATGTCTCGGCCAACCGCATCGTCGGCGCCGACGGCGACAGCTACGGCGAGCTCATCGTGGTGCACGACATGAGCTTCGTGCAGCGGCGCAGCAACGATACCAAGAAGTACGTGCTCTACCTCTTCGCCGCGATCGCCACCGTGGTCGCGCTCATCACCGTGATCATCGCCGAGATCAGCTGGCGCGGCTGGGTCGCCGGCATGAAAGCGCTGGTGAAAGGCGAGACCCTGCTGCGCTCGCCGCTCGCGTGGAAGTCGGCGTCGCCCGAGCTGCGCCCGATTGCGCGCGACCTGCAGGCGCTGGTGCTCGACCTGGAATCCGAGCGGCGCACGCGCGACGAGTCACAGACCAGCTGGGGGCCGGACGCGCTGCGGCGCATCCTGCGCCAGGACCTGAAGGGCGACGAGGTGCTCATCGTCTCGAACCGCGAGCCCTACATTCACACCCGGCGCAAGGACAACGTGATCGAGATCCAGCGGCCGGCGAGCGGCCTGGTGACGGCGCTCGAGCCAATCGTGCGCGCTACCTCGGGCACCTGGATCGCGCACGGCGCGGGGAACGCCGACCGCGACACGGTCGACAAGCACGACCACGTGATGGTGCCGCCCGAGCACCCCGCCTACCGGATCCGCCGGGTGTGGCTGTCGAAGGAGGAGGAGCAGGGATACTACTTCGGCTTCGCCAACGAGGGCCTGTGGCCGCTATGCCACATCGCCCATACGCGCCCGACGTTCCGCACGCAGGACTGGGAGCATTACCGCAACGTCAACCAGCGCTTTGCCGACATCGTCGCCGACGAGGCGCGCACCGAGGATCCGATCATCCTGGTGCAGGACTATCACTTCGCGCTGCTGCCGCGCATGGTGCGCGAACGCCTGCCGCGCGCGACCATCATCACGTTCTGGCACATCCCGTGGCCCAATCCCGAGGCTTTCGGCATCCTGCCCTGGCGCGAGGAGGTCCTCGAGGGCCTGCTCGGCTCCTCGATCCTCGGCTTCCACACCCAGTTCCACTGCAACAACTTCTTCGACACGGTCGACCGCTTCCTCGAGGCGCGCGTCGACCGCGAGACCTTCACCATCTCCTACGGCGGCAATCCCACCGAGGTGCGGCGCTACCCGATCTCGATCGAATGGCCGCCCGCGGCGCTGCAGCTCCAGGCGCCGGTAGCCGAGGGCCGCAAACGGGTGCGGGAACGCCTCGGGCTCGCAGACCACGTGAAACTCGGCGTCGGTGTCGACCGCCTCGACTACACCAAGGGAATCCTGGAGCGCTTCATGGCGATCGAGCGGCTGCTCGAGCTTGAGCCGCGCTGGGTCGGGCAGTTCGCCTTCATCCAGGTCGCGGCGCCGTCGCGCTCCTCGATCGACGAATACCAGAACCTCGATGCCAGGGTGCGTGCAATGGCCGCGCGCATCAACGAGCGCTTCGGGCGCTCCGGCTACGAGCCGATCATCCTCAAGATCGAGCACCATGACGCGGTACAGGTGTACGAGCTCTACCGCGCGGCCGAGCTCTGCTACGTCTCGAGCCTGCACGACGGCATGAACCTCGTGGCGAAGGAGTTCGTCGCCGCCCGCGACGACGAGCAGGGCGTGCTCATCCTGTCGCAGTTCACCGGCGCGTCGCGCGAGCTATCGGAATCGCTGATCGTGAACCCGTACGACATCGAGCAGAGCGCCGCAGCGATGCATCTCGCGCTCACCATGTCGCCCGAAGAGCAGCGCGCGCGCATGCGCAGCATGCGCACCCTGGTACAGGAGTTCAACGTGTTCCGCTGGGCGGGCCGCATGCTGCTCGACGCGGCGCGCATGCGCCACCGCCGCCGCGTTCTATCGCGGGCGCGGGCCGCGCGGCGGCGCGCCGGCACGGGCTAAGGCATGCCGCCTTTTGCCGCCAACTGGGCCTTCTTCCTCGACATCGACGGCACGCTGCTCGACATCGAGGGGCACCCCGACGACGTGCGCATCGAGCGCCCCGAGGCCGATCTCGTGGCGGGGCTGCACCGCGCCACCGGCGGCGCGTTGGCGCTGGTGAGCGGGCGTCCGCTCGCCGGCATCGACGCGCTGTTCCACCCGCTGAAGCTGCCGATCGCGGGCCAGCACGGTGCCGAGCGCCGCGACGCGCACGGCAAGCGTCACCGCCACCGTTTCCCCGTGGAGGCGCTGCACCGCGCGGCCGCGCCGGTGCGCAAGTTCGTGGCGCGCAACGAGGGCCTCATCTTCGAGGACAAGGGCGCGAGCGTGGCGCTGCACTACCGTCTCGCGCCGCAGCTCCAGGCGGCGGCGCTGGCGGTGGTCGAGGAGGCGGCGAAAACCGCCGGCGGCGCGCTCGAGATTCAGCTCGGCAAGATGGTGTACGAGCTCAAGCCCTCGGGCTTCGACAAGGGAAGCGCCATCGCCGAGTTCGTGTCCGAGGCGCCTTTCGCCGGCCGCGTCCCGGTATTCCTCGGCGACGACGTCACCGACGAATCCGGGTTTCGGGCGGTGAACCGCCTCGGCGGTCACTCGGTGAAGATCGGCGAGGGCGAAACCGCGGCGCGCTGGCGCCTGGACGACCCGGCGGCGGCGAAGTCCTGGCTCGGCGCTTGGATGAACGCCTTCGCCTGCGCGAGGGCCAACCCCTAGCTGCGCGTGTTGGCTTGTCTGGGCTTCGGCTCGAGCTCGAGCTGCGTGATCCGCTTCCCGTTGACGTAGATACGTCCGAGGGTGCGGCCGAACCGGTCCCTGCCTTGCCGCTCGATGACGAGCTCGCCTTGCCGGAGGCGCCGCTCCAGGCGCGCCCGCGCTTCCGGACCACCGGGCTCCTTCAGGGTCGGTGCACGCAGGCCTTCGACGCGCACGCGCTCCCGGCCGCACTGCAGGGTGCTGCCGTCGAAGGCGCTGCAGCGTTCTCCGGCCGATGCCGCGCAGGCCACGGCGAAAGCCATGCCGACAAGGACCGATCGAGCCGCGACCATGAGAGGCTCCGCCAAAGTGCAGTACATCCGGCCACTTTGCTCTGTAAGAAGGTCGGTGCGTTAGCCACCAGTTCACAATCGGCTGTACAAAGCATTGAACTGCGGCCAAGGGAAGGGATCGGAAAGAGAATCATGGCCTTGCGGCTAGGGGTGGACCTGGGTGGCACGAAGATCGAGATCGCGGCGTTCGAAAGCGACGGCCGCGAGGTACTGAGGCGCCGCGCGCCCACGCCGCGCGCCGGATACGACGCGGCCCTCGAGGAGTTTTCCAGCCTGATCCTGGACGCGGAACGCGCCGCCGGCGCGGCCTGCAACGTAGGCATCGGTATGCCGGGCACGATTCACCCGCGCAGCGGCCGTGTGACCAACGCCTACAACACGCCGTTCAACGGCAGGCGCCTCAAGCACGATCTCGAGGAGCGCCTCGAGCGGGAAGTGCGCTTCGCGAACGACGCCAACTGTTTCGCGCTCTCCGAGGCGCTCGACGGCGCGGGGGCGGGACGCAGCGTGGTGTTCGGCGCCATCCTGGGCACCGGCGTAGGCGGCGGCATCGTCGTCGGTGGCGCGGTGCTGAACGGCCATCACGGCATCGGCGGCGAATGGGGCCATACGCCGCTGCCGTGGATGACGCGGGAGGAGCATCCCGGGCCGATGTGCAACTGCGGCCGGCGCGGCTGCATCGAGCAGTGGTGCTCCGGTCCGGCGCTCGCGCGCGAAAAGGGGGCGCGCGGCGAGGACCAGGCGCTCGCGGTCTACGCCGACCGCCTCGCGCGCGCGCTTTCGCTGGTGATCAACTTCCTCGACCCGGAAATCATCGTCCTGGGCGGCGGCGTCTCGCGCGAGCAGCGGCTCTACGCGAGCGTACCGCAGCTCTTGCCGCGCTACGTGTACTCGCCAATCGTCGAGACGCCGATCGTGCCGGCGAAGTTCGGCGATGCAAGCGGCGTGCGTGGCGCCGCGATGCTCTGGCCCGCCTAGCCGTTATTCCTTCAACGCCTTCGTGATCAGCTTGAGGTCGCCGACGAGCTGCTCGAAAGCGGCCTCTTTCTCGCCTTCGTCCCTCAGCCTGAGGAGCGCTGAAGGGTGGAACGTCGCAAACACGTAGGGCGCGAGCGGACTCTCGACCAATTGGCCGCGCATCGTCGAGACCTTGAAGTCCTTGCTGATGACGGCGCGCGCCGCCGTGGCGCCGAGCGCGACGACTACGTGGGGCTTTACCACGGCGATCTCGCGCTCGAGCCACTGGTGGCAGGCGTCGACCTCGCGTTGCGCCGGCGTCTTGTGCAGGCGCCGCTTGCCGCGCAGCTGCCATTTGAAGTGCTTCACTGCGTTGGTCACGTACAGATCGTTGCGATCGACGCCGGCCGCCTCGAGCGCGCGGTCGAGTAGCCGTCCGGCCGGCCCGACGAACGGCAGGCCCTTTTTGTCTTCCTCGTCGCCGGGCTGCTCGCCGACCAGCATGACTCTTGCATGGGGGTCGCCGGCGCCGAAGACCGTCTGGGTCGCGTTCGCCCATAGCGGGCAGGCCTGGCAGCCGCGCGCGTCCTCTCGCAGTTGCTTCAGGGATTTGGCCATCGAGCTTTAGAATGTCCAAGTTGAAAAAAATTGCAGTCCTGACGAGCGGCGGCGACGCTCCCGGAATGAATGCGGCGGTGCGCGCGGTGACCCGCGCCGCGCTGGCCAAGGGCTGGGAAGTGTTCGGCGTGCGCAACGGCTTCGCCGGGCTGGTATCGGGCGCCATGGAGCGCCTGGCCGCGCGCGACGTCGGCGGGATCATCCAGCACGGCGGCACGGTCCTCGGCAGCGCTCGCAGCCCCGAGTTCAGGGAAGCCCAGGGACGCACGCGGGCGCTCGCCAATCTCGCCGCCCGCGGCATCGACGCGCTGGTCGTCATCGGCGGCAACGGCTCGCAGACCGGCTCGGCTTCGCTCGCGCGCGAAGGCTTCGCGGTGGTCGGCGTCGCCTCCACCATCGACAACGACCTGTACGGCACCGACGTCAGCATCGGCGCGGACACGGCCGTCAACATCACGCTCGAGGCGATCGACCGCCTGCGCACTACCGCCTCCTCGCACCAGCGCGCGTTCGCGGTGGAAACGATGGGTCGCGACTGCGGCTATATCGCGCTCATGGCTGGCATCGCCGGGGGCGCCGAGGTCATTGCGCTCCCCGAGGAAGAAATCGCGCCCGCGCAAGTGGCCGAGCGCCTGCGCGCTGCTCACCAGCGCGGCAAGACCCATGCGCTCGTGGTGATCGCCGAAGGCGCGCGCTGCGGCGTGCGCGAGCTCATGCACTACTACGAGGAGCAAGGCGACTCGATCGGCTTCGATCTTCGCGTCACGCGCCTCGGCCACGTGGTGCGGGGCGGCGCGCCGGGCGCCGCCGACCGCGTCCTGGCTACCCGCCTGGGCGACGCCGCAGTCGAGTGCCTCGCACGCGGCGAGACCGGCGTGCTGGTCGGCATCCTGTGTGGCGAGATCGCCTCCACGGCGCTCGCCGAGGTCGCGGGCCGGACGCGTCCGGCCAAGGCCGAGCTCCTCGAGCTCGCGCGCGTGATGGCGATGTAAGTGCGCCGGGTGTTGCTCTCCTGGAGCTCCGGCAAGGACAGCGCCTGGGCCTTGCAAGTTCTTCGCCAACAGCCGGACGTCGAAGTCGTGGGCCTGCTCACGACCTTCAATGAAATGGCGGACCGCGTCGCGATGCACGCAGTGCGTCGCTCCTTGGTCGAAGCCCAGGCCGCGGCGGCCAAGCTGCCTCTGTGGCGGGTTCCCTTGCCGTTTCCCTGCTCCAACGGCGATTACGAGAGCAGAATCGGTGCGGTCATCACCCATGCGCGGGAGGAGGGTGTCACGCATCTGGCGTTCGGCGACTTGTTCCTGCAGGATGTGCGCGAGTACCGCGTGCGCATGCTTTCTGATACCGGAGTGGAGCCGTTGTTTCCGCTGTGGCGCACGGCCGCGCAGACGCCTGCCCTGGCCCGCACGATGCTGGGAAACGGCTTACGGGCGGTTCTGACCTGCGTGGATCCCAGCCAATTGCAGGAGCGCTTCGCCGGCCGCGCCTTCGACGCGGCGCTGCTAGCCGACCTGCCGCCCGAGGTCGATCCTTGTGGCGAGCGCGGAGAGTTTCATACGTTTTGTTTCGCCGGACCTATGTTCGACCGGGAGATCGGCGTACACGTGGGAGAGACCGTTTCCCGCGACGGATTTTGCTTCACCGACCTGGTGCCGGCGGCCTGAAGCACCAAGAAACGGACCAGCGTGGCCAACGTGAGTAACCTCGCGCTCCGGGAGCGCGCGGCGGAGAGCGAAGTGAAACGCGTTGCAGTCTTCGGAAACGCCGGCGGCGGCAAGTCCACCTTGGCGCGAAGGCTTGCCGAGCTCACGCGGCTTCCGCTCTACGTCGTGGACATGATGCAGTTCCGCGTGGGGGGCGTCGCGGTCCCGCACGATGAATTCCTGACGGCGCACGCGGCGCTCCTGCAGCGCGACGCCTGGATCATTGATGGCTACGGGACGGTCAAATTGGCCTGGGAGCGCTTCTCGGCGGCGGACACGCTGGTCTACGTCGATCTGCCGTTCTTCGTCCATTTCCTCTGGATCACGAAGCGCCTGCTGAAGGGACTGTTCATTGCGCCGGAAGGCTGGCCCAAGGGCAGCCCGGTGATCAGCAGCACGCTGAGCAGCTACCGGGTGCTTTGGCTGTGCCATCGTCACCTGACGCCGAAATACCGGGCGCTCGTTGCCGCGGTCAAAACGCAGAAGCGCGTGCACCATCTGCGCTCCGCTCGGGAGATGAGCGAATTCCTGGATGACTTGAGGCGGGAGCACAGGTCCAGCGCCTCGCGGTAGAGGACGAGCAGCGCCGACGGCGCCGGGTTCCGGCGCGAATGGCGCCGCCCGGAAAAATAGACAAATCGCTTGATCCAGTGCAGGTCGCGCACGGTGTGCAGCAGTCGCGGCACTCGCTCGCGGCCGCCGACGCTCGCTTTCCTCTATTCACGTGGCCTACGTCGTTTACTGCAGCGCTATGCCAGGCGTAACGTACTGGCTCGAAGGAGGATGATGCAGGAAGGACGGCGCAGGAAAACGGGACTCCACGCACATCCGAGGATGTCACCTATTTTGTCACCTACTTCAAGTTAGCCCTACGGATGCGAGCGAGTGCCGTTCCACCAACCGCGATCAATGAGCCAGCCTTCCTGGAAATGCTCGCTGACTTCGAGGCGCGTGACCCGCACAATGCGGAGCACTATGCACCCGCAAAGTCTGACTTCGCGACGTACGTTCGGAGCTTGCTCGACGAAGAGCGCGGCAAGAACCTGCGTGAGGGATGGGTCCCTTGCACTCACCGCTGGCTCATCGGGCCCACCGGTGCCATTGTTGGTGTCGCGAGGCTACGGCACAGTATCGACACTCCGTTTCTTACGGAGAATGGCGGCCACATCGGCTACGACGTAGCGCCAAGTCATCGTCGCAAGGGCTATGGTCATTTCGCTCTATCTGCCGCGCTTTCCGAGGCGAGTCGCATCGGCCTCACGCGCGTTCTTCTGTGTACAGGGCAAGACAACGCAGCGTCTCGATCCATCATCGAGCGGCAGGGCGGTGAACTGGAATCAACCGCGTACTCGGAGTTCTGGCGTGAGCAACTGTGCAGGTACTGGGTCCGTGTACCGCGGTTGGGCTAACCCTTCGTTGCACCCGACCTGCTACATCGGGCTTCGCCCGCTTCCGCAGGCGGGTGAACTCAAACGTTAGCGAGTACGAACCGCGGAGCTCTATGGAAATCTGGCTACTGCCCTTCGCGATGTTCGGAATGGGAATGTTTGTGATGTTCCTGGCGTTGACACTTTTCACCGAATACCGCAAAGCGTTCATGGCTAACCCGATGGCGGTGATGACGCTAGATATTTTCCTCGCAGCGATGCAGCGCGGCGGGCCGGCGTTCCTTGCCGTAGTCGCGCTATTCGGCGGGGCGATGCTCGCCGCCTCGGGCGTAATCCTGCTCGTCTTCCTGGTGCTATACGAAATGGCGCCGCTGTGGCGGGCGATCCGCCTTAGCCTTGGGA
>JBJMWH010000468.1:0-2713 GCA_045810245.1 Burkholderiales bacterium
GTCGATGCGGTTCTCATCGAGGTACGGCGTCAGCGCAACCGGAGACTGGTACAGCGTCTCGCGGTTCACGACGAAATAGCGGCTCTGCAGATCCTCGCCGAGGCGCCGCATGTGCAGCCGCGAGAAGATCACCTGCGTGCCTGCCGAGCCGATGTCGATGCCGACGCTCGTCAGCGCGATGTTGTCGTGGACCCAGAGCGGGTTCGCTTCCGGCGCGCCGCCCTGGAGCTCGTCGTGGTCGTGGTCGTGATCGTGGTCATGGTCCGAATCCTCGTCGTGACGGTGCTCGAGGCCGGCGCCGTACAGATGGTCCTGCAGCGTGTGCCTGGGCTGGGTCAACCGCCCGATGTCCTGGCTCGCTCGCGCTGGTAGCCCAGGCGCCCCGAGACCGCGTTCGCGGTGGCGATCACCGTCGGCACGCAGGTCTGCAGCGCGCGCCGGTTCATTCGCTGAACCGGTGCGGCCACGCCGACCGCGGCGATCACCGCGCCGTTGTGGTTGCGAATCGGCGCCGCGATCGCGCGCAGGCCCGCTTCGCTTTCCTCGTCGTCGATCGCATGCTCGCGGGAACGCACCTCGGACAGCATGCTCAGGATCGCTTCGCGCCGGGTCAGGGTCTTCGGTGTGTAGGCGGTCAGCCCAGCCTGCAGCACGCGCTCGACGAAGTCTTCGGGCTGATAGGCGAGCAGCACCTTGCCCACCGCGGTGCAATGGAGCGGCGCGCGCCCGCCGACCGCGGCCGCCATCCGAATGGCGTGTGGGCTCTCCATCTCGTAGACGTAGAGCACGCTGAGATGATCGACGACGCCCATCTGGACCGTCTCGCCGGTTTTCTCCAGCAGCTCGCGCAGCTTGGGCCGGCCCTCGTTGGCCACGTCCATGCGGCGGCGCACCAGCGCGCCCAGCTCGAAGAGCGCCATGCCGAGGCGGTATTTCCCGTTATCGCGGTTCTGCTCCAGGAAGCCGGCAGCGGTCAGCGTCGCGGCGAGCCGGTGCACTGTGCTCTTGGCGAGGCGCATCCGGGTCGCGAGCGTGGTGATGCCGAGCTCGTCTTCTTCGCCCGAGAACGAATTGAGCAGCCGGATCGAGTTCGCGACCGACGAGAGCCGCGCCTTGGCCGGCCTACCGATTCTTGGCTGTTCCATATGGCGAATTCGCGTCCCCGTATGTGGAACGCGCTGCGCGCGATGCTAACAGATACGCGCCGGCGACGAGGACCACGCCTGCAGCCGCGAGGAGCGACGGCGCCGCCTCGAGCCCCGACAGGGCGCTCGACGCGACCGCGAGGCAGAGGAGCGCGATCCCGATGCTCATGGCGCGCGAGCCGCGCACCTTCGCGACCCAGAACCCGTTCAGCGCGTCCACCAGCGCCATGCCGAGGGTGAAGACGATGCCGAGCAGCGTAGCGAAAAGCCAGCCTGCGAGGGCGGCTCCCGTCAGCGAAAAAGCCAGCGCATGGCTGATCGTATCGAACGAAAGCGCGAAGGCGGCGCCGATGGCGGCGATGAACGCGGAATGGCCCCCGCGCGAGACCTGCTCCGCGAGCCAGCGGCCGCGGATGCCCACGAGCGGTACCGGCCGCTCAGCGGGTGTGCGCCACGCCATGGCGAGGTTCGCGAGCCCCAGCATGAGAAGCACGCCGACCGAGATCGAGGTCCCGAGGGCTCCTAGCCAGGCCGGCGCCCGCCATTCGGTGGCGGCGATCGCCACCGCGAGACCGACGAGGGTAATCACCACGCCGTGCCCCAGAGAGAAGAACAGCCCGCACCAGCGCCGGGTCCCTTCGCGCGTGCTGGCTCGCGTCAGGCCGTCGATGGCCACGAGGTGATCCGGATCGAGGCCGTGGCGCAGCCCGAGCAGGAACACCAGTGCGGCAAGGCCGAGCGCATCCGCGGGCAGCACGCTCATCGCTTCGCGTCCGCGCGGATGAAGAGCTCCTCCCAGAGCTTGCTCCACTTGTCCTGCTCGTCGAGCACGGTGATCGGGTCCACCATCGTGTACTCGAAATCGTTGAGGTGCGTGCGCACCTTGGTGCTGGCCGGCACCCTGCCCATCGATACGAGGAGCAGCTGCCCTTCCGGCGACAGGACGAAGTCGACGAAGGCGCGCGCAGCTTTCGGATTCGGAGCATTGCGCGCCACGCCGATGCCCTGCGGCCGCGCCACTACCGGCTGCACCGGCAGCCAGTCGATCGGCGCGCCTTTTCTCTTCAGGCTCTCGGCGTTGGCGTTGTACACCGTCAGTCCGACCTGAATCTCGCCCGCCGCGATAAGCTCGGCGAGCAGGACGTGGCCCTTGCGCACGTCGGGCCTGAGCTCCGCGAGTTTCCTGAAGTGCGCCAGGCCGGCCTCGGTGCCCCACTGCTTGACGAGCGTCGCCATCCATTCGGCGTCGGTCGCCTCGATGCCGATGCGGCCCTTCCACTTCGGGTCGAGAAAGCCGAGATAGCTCTTCGGCAGCTCCTCGCGCCGCACTTTCGCCGTGTTGTAGGCAACGACGAAGAAATTCATGCGGTCGGGAATCCACATGCGGTGCTTAGGCACCGCGGCCGCCGGCAGGTCGGCGAGATAGGGCGAGTCGAGCTCGGCGAAGAGCTTTTCGCGCGCCATCATCTCCATCTCCGGGGCGTTCGTCTCGACGACGTCGACGCTGAAGCGGCGTGCGCGCGCCTCGGTGATGGCGCGTTGCACCACCTTCTCGCTGATCGCCCGCC
>JBJMWH010000469.1:0-2558 GCA_045810245.1 Burkholderiales bacterium
TTACTGGGAAGACAAGGGCTACAACTGGTTCAGCGGAAACTAAGCTTAGAGTCTTAGGTCTTTTCGCACACGGCGGTCCATACGCCATCGGCGAGCTCGGCGTCCCGAACCAGCACCGCGCCTCGCGCGAGGAGATCCTGCAGCTTCAGCCGAACCGCTTCGATGGTGGGGCCGGTGATGACGCGCTTGAAGCCGAAGGTTTCCACCTTCGCCTGCACCGTGAGCCGCGGGTTGCCGACGCTCGCGACCCATTTGCTGCCGACCTGCGCAATCTGGGAAAGGAGCTGGCTGCCCTCGCCTGCGAGCTTGTCTACGGCATCCCGCAACTTCGCCTGGCTGCGGGCGGAGACGATGAAATGGGTGCCGGCGTCGAACACCTGCGCGGGCGCGTCGTCCTCGGGCACCGGAACGGCGCGGCGCTGGCTGCGCCGCAGCCGCGCCTGCGCTTCCTGCACGCGGCGCCCGACGCGCACGGCATCGGTGACCGCGAAGAGATCGTGGGCGCGGTTGTGCTTGTCCAGACGCGAGCGCTCCTGCTTGAAGAGCGACGCGTAATCGGCCGAGAGCAGCGACATCACCTCGAAGAACGAGCGCGACACCAGGAGCTGACCCTGGCCGGCGAAGCTCATCACGCGCTCGGCGGCGTTGATGCCGTCGCCGAGCACGTTGTCGCGGCCGTTGATGTCCTTGACGAGCGAGACCGGCCCGAGGTTGATCCCCAGGCGCACCGGGATCTCGCCGATCTTGTCGAGGACCGCGAGCCCCACGAAGAGCGCGCCCTCGGGATCGCCCAGGAAGGTGATCGCCGCCCCGTCGCCGGTATCCACGACCACGCGCTCGCGCGGGGACACCTGCTCCAGCGCCGCCGTAAGGAGCTCGTTGAAGACGCGCTTTTGCTTGACCTGGTCGGCGACCCCCTTCTTGGAATAGCCGACGATGTCGATGAAAAGGACGCTGCCGACGAGCGTACGGGTGGCCTGATCCGCCATGCGGGGATTGTCCCCCGGCTCAGCGCATCCCCGGGAGGAACCCTTTCATGTTGCGCATCATCCGCTGCAGGTTGCCGCCCCGCATCATCTTCATCATTTTTTGCATTTGCTCGAACTGGCCGAGCAGCTGGTTCACCGCTTGCACCGGCACCCCGGCGCCGGCGGCGATGCGGCGCTTGCGCGAGGCCTTGATGAGCTCCGGCTTGGCGCGCTCCTGCGCGGTCATCGAGTTGATGATGCCCTCGATGCGGCGGAATTGCTTGTCGTCCTGGAGCTGCGCCGGATCGATCTGACCGACGAGCTGCGCCGGCAGCTTGTCGATGAGCGAGGCGACCCCGCCCATCTTCTTCATCTGCGCGATCTGCTGCTTGAAGTCCTCGAGATCGAAGCCCTTGCCTTTCTTGACTTTCTCGGCGACGCGGTTGGCTTCGTCGAGATCGATCTTGGCGTGCGCCTCTTCCACCAGCGACAGGATGTCGCCCATGCCGAGGATGCGCGCCGCCATGCGCTCGGGATGGAACGGCTCCAGCCCCGAGAGCTTCTCGCCGACGCCCGCGAACTTGACCGGCTTGCCGGTGACGTGGCGCACCGAGAGCGCCGCGCCGCCGCGCGCGTCGCCGTCGAGCTTGGTGAGGATGACGCCGGTGAGCGGCAGGCGCTCGTTGAACGCGCGCGCGACGTTGACCGCATCCTGGCCCTGCATGGCGTCGACCACGAAGAGCGTCTCCACCGGCTCGAGCGCGGCATGCAGCTCGGCGATCTCGCGCATCATCGCCTCGTCGACCGCGAGCCGCCCGGCCGTGTCGACCAGCAGCACGTCCTGGTAATGGGTGCGCGCGTAGTCGAGCGCGCGGCGCGCGATGTCGACGGGCTTTTCTCCTATCGCCGAGGGAACGAACTGCGCGTTCACCTGCGCCGCAACCGTCTTCAGCTGCTCGATCGCCGCCGGCCGATACACGTCGGTCGAGACGACGGCCACCTTCTTTTTCTGCGCGTCGAGAAGCCGCGCGAGCTTGCCGGTGGTGGTGGTCTTGCCTGAGCCCTGCAGCCCGGCCATGAGGATCACGGCGGGCGGGCGGGTCGCGAGGTCGAGTCCCACCGCGGCCTCGCCCATGAGCGCGGTCAGCTCGCGGTGCACGACCCCGACGAGCGCCTGTCCCGGGGTGAGGCTGCCGACCACTTCCGCGCCAAGCGCCTTGCCGCGCACCGCCTCGATGAAATGCTTGACCACCGGCAGCGCCACGTCCGCTTCCAGCAGCGCGACGCGGACTTCGCGCAGCGCCTCCTGGATGTTGGATTCGGTGAGGCGCGCCTCGCCGCGGATCTGCTTGACGATCTTGGTGAGCCGCGCGGTCAGGGTGTCGAGCATGGGTGATAAACTGGGAAAGTGCCCGACATTGTAATTCACGGCATCGCCGCGGCTATGTACCTTGGCCTGGCGTGGCACTTCTGGAACACGCGCTGGCGGCGCGTCGATTCGAAAAAGGGCCTGCAGAGCTGGGAGCGCGCTGCGATCGTCGCGCCGCTCGCGCTGCACGGCTGGCTCCTCTACCGGGGAATCTTTGCGCA
>JBJMWH010000470.1:0-4375 GCA_045810245.1 Burkholderiales bacterium
GGCCGACGCGCAGGGGCAGCCCGATTGCTCGTACAAGGGCGGCGCGCCCGGATTCGTCCGGATCGTGGCGCCGGACACGCTTGCTTTCCCTAGCTACGACGGCAACGGCATGTTCAAGAGCCTCGGCAACGTTTCGGCCAACCCGGCGGTCGGGATCCTGTTTATCGATTTCCAGGCGGGCAAGCGGCTGCGGGTGAACGGGAATGCTGCGCTGCATCTCGACGATCCGCTGAAGCAGGCCTACCCGGAGGCGCAGGCGATCGTGCGGGTGCGCGCGCGGCACATCTTTCCCAACTGCCCGCGCTACATCCACCACATGCAGATGGTCGAGGCTTCGCCGTACGTTCCGGACGCGGGGCGCGCGACGCCCGTGCCGGGCTGGAAGCGCAGCGAGGCCTTCAAGGACTACCTGCCGCAGCCCAACCCCCCGGGTTGACAAGCGCCGCGCAATTGCTTCAAGCTTCATCTATTGAGGCTTGGAGTAGATCGCCTGCTCGCAGACCGTGAAACCATCGCCCGCGCCGGCGACCACCGCGCGCTGCGCGTGTGGCTGCGGCTGCTCACCTGCACCCAGCTGATCGAGCGCCGGGTGCGCTCGCGGCTGCGCGAGCGCTTCGCCACCACCCTGCCGCGGTTCGACCTCATGGCGCAGCTCGAGCGCCATCCCGAGGGCCTCAAGATGAACGCGCTGTCGCGCCTGCTGATGGTGACCGGCGGCAACGTCACCGCGATCGTCGACCAGCTGGAAAAGGAGGGGTTGGTCGAGCGCCTCGAGGAGCCCGCCGACCGGCGCGCGTTTTGCATCCGCCTCACCCGCGCCGGCGAGAAGAGCTTCGCCGAGATGGCGCGCGCGCACGAGGCGTGGGTGGTCGAGCTCCTCGCCGGCATGAGCCGGCGCGAGCAGGACGAGCTCCTCAAGCTCCTCGCCAAGGTGAAGCAGCACGCAGCGGAGGTCGAAGCATGATCGAGCCCCGGCACTTTCTGTGGCGCACCGAGGGACGGGTAGGCGTGATCACGCTGAATCGTCCCGAGCGCAAGAACCCGCTCACCTTCGAGTCCTACGCGGAATTGCGCGATCTTTTCCGTCAAATGGAAAGTGAAAAGGCGATCAGGACCCTCGTTGTCACCGGCGCCGGCGGCAATTTCTCCTCGGGCGGCGACGTGCACGAGATCATCGGGCCGCTCACCCGGATGCGGCCCGACGAGCTGCTCGAATTCACGCGCATGACCGGCGACGTGGTCAAGGCGATGCGCCGCTGCCCGCAGCCGGTGATCGCCGCGGTCGAAGGCGTCTGTGCCGGGGCCGGCGCCATTCTCGCCATGGCGAGCGATCTGCGCTACGCCGCGCCGAGCGCGAAAACGGCGTTTCTTTTCGTGCGCGTGGGCCTCGCCGGCTGCGACATGGGCGCGTGCGCGATCCTGCCGCGCATCGTCGGCCAGGGCCGCGCCGCCGAGCTTCTCTACACCGGCCGGTCGATGAACGCGGAGGAGGGCCTCGCCTGGGGCTTCTTCAATCAGGTATCCGATCCGGTGCTCGCGAAAGCGCTCGATATCGCAAGCGAGCTCGCCGAGGGGCCGAGCGCGGCGCACGCCATGACCAAGAAGATGCTGCACGAGGAATGGAACGTCGGCGTGGACCAGGCGATCGAAATGGAAGCGCTGGCGCAGGCCGGCCTCATGCAAAAGCAGGATTTTCGCCGCGCCTACGAGGCGTTCGCGGCAAAGCAGAAGCCGCGCTTCGAGGGCGACTGATGGACCGGCTCGCACATTACGACTGGCCGTTCTTCGACCAACGACACGCGAAGCTCGCGCTCGAGGCCGACGCGTGGGCCCACGCCAACCTCGCCCATGCGCACGGCCAGGACGCGGATGCGATCTGCAAGCGGCTGGTGCAGGACCTCGGCTGCGCAGGGTTCCTGCACCACTGCGTATCGGAGCGTCCGGACGTGCGCTCGATCGCCTTGCTGCGCGAGGTCTTCGCCTACCACGCCGGGCTTGCGGATTTTGCCTTCGCGATGGCGGGTCTCTCGACCATTCCGATCACCCTCGCCGGAACCCCGCAGCAGAAGCAGCGCTACCTCGGGAGGGCCGCCGCCGGCGAGGTCATCGGCGCCTTTGCGCTTTCCGAGCCCGACGCCGGGTCCGACGTGCAGGCGCTGAAAACGCGCGCGCAGCGCGTATCCGGCGGCTGGCGACTCGACGGCGAGAAGACCTGGATCTCCAACGGCGGCATCGCCCATTTCTATGTGGTCTTTGCACGCTCCGAGGAGGGAATCAGCGCGTTCATCGTCGAGGCCGGCGAGGTCGACGCGTCCCGGCGCATCGAAATCGTGGCGCCGCACCCCATGGCGAGCGTACGGCTGAGACAAGCCCGCGCGGAGCTGCTCGGCGAGGCGGGCCAGGGCTTCAAGCTGGCGATGCGCGGGCTGGATGTGTTTCGAACCACGGTCGCCGGCGCCGCGCTCGGCTTCGCTCGGCGCGCGCTCGATGAAGCGCTCGCCAGGGCGCGCGGCCGCACCATGTTCGGCCAGACCCTGGCCGACTTCCAGATGACGCAGGCGAAGCTCGCCGACATGGCGACCGGCATCGACGCCGCGGCGCTGCTCACCTATCGCGCGGCGTGGAAGAAGGACACCGGCGCCGTGCGCGTGACGCGCGAGGCGGCGATGGCGAAGATGTTCGCCACCGAGTCGGCGCAACGCGCCGTCGACGAGGCGGTGCAGATCTGCGGCGGGCTCGGCGTGATGCGCGGCCACCCCGTGGAGAAGCTCTACCGAGAAGTGCGTGCGCTGCGCATTTACGAGGGCGCCACGGAGGTGCAGAAGATCGTCATCGCGAGGGATCTGCTGAAATGACGCGCTATACCGCGCACGTCGATACCTTCGCGCGCGACAACCTGCCGCCGCCCGCGGCGTGGCCCGAGCTGTTGTTCGAGCTGCCCGAGCTCCAGTATCCCGGGCGCCTCAATTGCGCCACCGAGCTTCTCGACAAGCCGGTGACGCGCGGCTACGGGCACCGCATCGCGCTGCGCACGCCGGACGGCGAATGCACCTACACCCAGCTCTTTACGCAGGCCAACCGCATCGCCAACGTGCTGGTGCGCTCGATGGGACTCAAGCCGGGCAACCGGGTGCTGCTGCGCGGCCCGAACAACCCGATGATGGCGGCGTGCTGGTTCGCCGTGATGAAGGCCGGCGGCGTCTGCGTCGCGACCATGCCGCTGCTGCGCGCCAAAGAGCTGACGGACATCATCCAGAAGGCCGAGGTCTCGCATGCGCTCTGCGACAAGCGCCTCGAAGCCGACCTGGCGAGCGCCGCGGCCGCGTGCCCGACGCTCAAGCAGGTGAGCTACTGGCACGACGAAGCGCCCGACGGCCTGGACGCGCTTTCGCTCAAACAGCCGCTCTGGTTCAACACCGTGCCGACTGCGGTCGACGACGTGGCGCTCATCGCTTTCACATCCGGAACCACCGGCAAGCCGAAAGGGACGCTCCACTTCCACCGCGACGTGGTGGCGATGTGCGACGCCTTCCCGCGCTCGATCCTGCGGACGCAGAAGGACGACGTCTTCTGCGGCACGCCGCCGATCGCGTTCACCTTCGGCCTGGGCGGCGTGCTGTGCTTTCCGATGCGCGCCGGTGCCTCCACCGTGCTGGTCGAGAAGCACACGCCCGAGACGCTGCTCGAGACCGTCGAGCGCTTCAAGGCCACGGTGTGCTTCTCCGCCCCGACGATGTACCGCCAGATGGCGGCCATGGCTCGCGACTTCGACCTGTCGTCGCTGAAGCGATGCGTCTCGGCGGGCGAGGCGCTGCCCGATGCGACGCGGGAGTTGTTCCGCGAGGCGACCGGAATCGAGATCATCGACGGCATCGGCTCGACCGAGATGATCCACATCTTCATCTCGCATCTGCCGGAGCGGGTGCGCCGCGGCGCAACCGGTTATGCCATCCCCGGCTACCGGGCAACGGTGCTGGACGACGAGGGCAGGGTGTGCGCTCCAGGCACCGTCGGACGCCTCGCGGTGAAGGGGCCCACCGGCTGCCGCTATCTTGCCGACGAACGGCAGAAGGACTACGTGCAGAAGGGCTGGAACATCACCGGCGACGCCTACCTCATGGACGAGGACGGCTACTTCTTCTACCAGGCGCGCACCGACGACATGATCATCTCCGCCGGCTACAACATCGCCGGGCCGGAAGTGGAGACCGCGCTGCTCGCGCATCCCGCGGTCGCCGAATGCGGCGTCATCGGCTGGCCCGACGAGGAACGCGGCACGGTCGTCAAGGCGTTTGTCATCCTCAAGGAAGGCCACGTCGCCGGCGGCGACATGGTCGCCACGCTGCAGGAGCATGTGAAGAAAGCGATCGCGCCG
>JBJMWH010000471.1:0-6071 GCA_045810245.1 Burkholderiales bacterium
TCCTCATGACGACAACGACCATTCAACGCCTTACCGCAGCCGGCATGCTCGCATTTGCGCTTGCGCTCACCGGCTGCACACGGGGCAAGGACGAGCAGTTGGCCTACGATGTCTGCATGGAGTCTGCGAAGAAGGACCCGCGGTACGGGAAAGCGGCGTTTGCCACCAAAGAGCGGTCGAACATCCAGGCCTCAACCGGCGATTCCGGCATCCGGGTCAACATCCCCTACGAGCTCGACGGCAAGAAGGGGCTGTACCAGTGCATCGCCGACAAGCAGGTTGATGGCACGTACAAGGTGACGTTCTAGCCCATGCTCCATTCCGAATGGCATTTGCGGCATCGCACGGTAAATTCGGCGCGCTCGTTGATGACCTCGAACGCTGCGTAGGCCTTGCAGCGGGTGCACGTGGATTGGCCGGAGAAGCGCTCTGCCTCGGCGAGGATGGCGAAGTAGCGGCGCAGACTGTGCCAGACGATGAGGCCGCCGAAGAACACCCCGCCGACGGTGCCGAGCCAGGCGGCGTCGAACCGGCGGAAGCTTATCCCCTCCAGCGACACCCCGACATAGATCGCGCAGAGCAAGGCGGTGAAGAGCCACGCGTGCGCCTCGATCAGGCGCCGCTCGTACCACTTGCGGAAGCCCAGCTTGGCGATCGAGCGCGCCGGTTCCACGACGCCTACGGGAGCAGCTCCCGCGCCAGTTCCTCGGCGGCGAAACGCCGCTCCATCTCCTGGCTGACGGCGATCATGCGGAAGCGCACCGCGCCGTATACGACCTCCTCGTCAAGCTTGCGCATGCTGATGTGGATCGGCAGCGTATCGAACAGCCGCTTCGCGGAATGATCGGCGAGATCGAGCGTGCGCGGCGGCCACGCTACGTGCTGGAGGCGCTGGGCGAAAGCGTCGGGCAGGTCGCTCCAGCCCTCGTGGCGGTGCTGCGGAACGGGCAGCGCTTCCAGGGTGGCCTTGTACAGTCCGAGCAACGCGTCGGGCAAGCGCGCCGCGTCAGCGCCGGCCTGCGCACGCAGATGCGCGCCGGCGAGGATGAGCAGGTCGCCGAGCACCACCGCGAAGGTTTCCCAGCGGCAGATGTCGAGCGCGGTCAGGAACGGCTTTTCGGTGAAGAGCGCGTGGCTCGCCAGGCCGGTCTTGCCGCGGACGTAATCGACGGCGCACTTCTGTGCGATCAGCGCGGCGCGCTCCTCGATGAAGACCCGCAGCGCCGCGGCCGTGTCGATTCGCGCCGGGCGCAGGCGCGCCTTCAGTTGTGGCCACAGCCGTCGCATGGCGGAGTCGCTGCAGTGTAGCATCGCGCTCACCATGGCCGAGAATTTCTGGTGGTCCTACTGGTACTTCCACTTTCCGAACTACGCCTTCGCGCTGCTGTTCTGGACGCTGGTCGGCCGCTTCATGTTCGGGCTGTTCCTGCGACCGGATTCGCCCAACTACATCTACCGCTGGTTCCGCAACCTGACCAACTGGCTGATGCCGCCGGTGCGCATCATCACGCCGTCGATCGTGCCGGCGCTCGCGCTCGTGCCGATCGCGGCTTTCTGGGTAGCCATGGCCCGCGTCGCCTTCTTCATGACGCTCTACGCGGCGGGATTGACGCCGCGGGTCGCTCAGTGAGACGCCGTGCCTGAGCGCCAGAGCCTGCTGCTCGTCATCGTGGCGTTGTGCATCGTCAACGGCATCTTTTCGCCGTACCTGAAGGTCGCAATTCCCATCGCCGTGGTGCTGATGCCTGAGCTTTTTCCGCGTACCCTCGAATGGGTGCTGTTCTGGAGCTCGGTGCTGCTCGCGAGCGCGACCCTCATCTTCAGCGGCGTGCCCGCCGCGCTCTACGAGCGCGTGACGAGCAGCCCCGCCGGTTCGGCTGCGCCGGTCTGGATCTGGCTCGCCGCGGCCGCCGCGCTGAGCGCACCCGCGGCGCTGAGGGCGCTATAGAATCCGGGTCACGGAGAGATGGCCGAGCGGCTTAAGGCGCACGCTTGGAAAGCGTGTATACGTTAATAGCGTATCGAGGGTTCGAATCCCTCTCTCTCCGCCAAGATCTGCTATCACAGCGGCCCGAGTGCCAACAGCGGTGCAGGCGCTCCGGCGCTAGACTTTCGCTCCATCGCAGCCCACCGCATTGGAGGAGCGCATGTTCCAGGTTATGGTCCAGTGGCTGGACGAAGGCCAGTCGCGCGCACGGTTTTCCCTTCCCGGACGCGAGGAGTGGCAGGTCGAGCATATCGATGCCCTGATGCAGGTTCTCGGCGATATCCGCCAGCGGATGACCCCGGCGGTGCCCGACGAGCCGCCCCAGCTCAACGAAACCCATTTCCTGCATGCGCCGCGCTACCGCACGGTGCTGCACGAGTTTTCGGGCGGCACGCTGATGCAGTTCCGTCATCCCTCGCTCGGCTGGCTGCCGTTCCTCCTTCCGAGCCTCGAGCGCAGGCGCATCAGCGATTACTTCCATTCGCAGGAAGTCGAATGGGAGCACCGGCATCCGCCGACGGGCGGCGCACCGTGACCGCCGGCGCATGAAAGAAAACGCCCCGCGGGGTCGCCGCGGGGCGTTGAAACCATCGCGCGTGCTCCACGCGATGGAGGAGGATTCGATCGCCTCCACCATAGCTCCAACCGCCATCGAGCGCCTTTCGCGGACCTGACGCCGGGCTTGCGTACGCCGGCTGTTTCAAAAAGAAAACAGGCCCGCTCCTTTTGCTGCTTGTCCAGATGATGTGACGGTGTCCGGGGTTCGCAGGGCGAATGACTTACAATGGGAACCGGCGGGCCTCCCCGCATTGCAGTCTGGTGAACCTGGTCAGGTCCGGAAGGAAGCAGCCACAGCCGGCCGCTGCAAGTGCCGGGGTTCAGGCTCGCCTCGAATTCAGATGAAGCGATGAGCTATCAAGTACTTGCCCGCAAGTGGCGGCCGCGGGATTTCGGCAGTCTGGTGGGACAGGAGCACGTCGTGCGCGCTCTGCGCCACGCGCTCGAGCAGAAGCGGCTGCACCACGCCTACCTTTTCACCGGGACGCGCGGCGTGGGCAAGACGACGCTCGCGCGCATCCTGGCGAAATGCCTCAACTGCGAGACCGGGATCACGCCGCAGCCCTGCGGCAAGTGCTCGGCCTGCGTCGAGATCGACGGCGGGCGCTTCGTCGACCTGCTCGAAGTGGATGCGGCGACCAACACCAAGGTCGACGAGATGCGCCAGCTTCTCGAGACCGCGCAGTACGCGCCCACGCGGGGCCGCTTCAAGGTGTACGTGATCGACGAAGTCCACATGCTGTCGAGCTCGGCGTTCAACGCCATGCTGAAGACGCTCGAGGAGCCGCCGGAGCACATGAAGTTCATCCTGGCGACCACCGACCCGCAGAAGATCCCGGTGACGGTGCTCTCGCGCTGCCTGCAGTTCAACCTGAAGCAGATGCCGCCAGCAGCGATCGTGTCGCACCTGGAGCGCATTCTCGGCGACGAAAAGGTCGAGTTTGAGAAGGAGGCGCTGTCGCTCATCGCCCGGGCCGCGGCCGGCAGCATGCGCGACGCGCTGTCGCTGCTCGACCAGGCGATCGCGCACGGCGGCGGCCGGGTGGCGGCGGTCGCGGTGGGCGAGATGCTCGGCGCCATCGACCAGAGCTTCCTCGTGCGGCTGCTCGAGTGCGTCGCGGGCGACGACGCCTCCGGTGCGGTCGCCATCGCAAACGAGATGCAGTCGCGCAGCCTCTCGTTCGACGCGGCGCTCGCCGATCTCGCGAGCTTGCTGCTGCGCATGGCGCTCGCGCAATCGGTCGCCGGCGCCCTCGCCGAGCTTGCCGAGCCCGAGCGCCTGGCGACGCTCGCCGGCAAGCTCGATCCCGAGACCCTCCAGCTCTATTACCAGATTGCGCTGCAGGGCCGCGAGGACCTCCCGCTCGCGCCCGACGAGCATGCCGGTTTCCTGATGACTGTGCTGCGCATGCTCGCGTTCCGCCCGGAACACTCTGGTCACGCCATTGCGGCGCCGGCCGCCCAAACCGCGAAGGCCACTCCGGTCACAAAAGCGAAAACCGCGCCCTCGGGCGACTGGCCGCAGCTCGTGCGCGACCTGGCTGTGACAGGGGCGGCGCGCGAGCTCGCGCGCAACGCCGAGCTGAAGCGCCAGGAAAACGGCGTCTACGAGTTGGTGGTGCCCAGGGCCAAGGCGTATCTCGCCGAGCGCGCGTACGTGGACAAGCTGAAGGCGGCGCTCGATCAGCATCTCGGCGCCGCGGTGCGGGTCAGCGTGTCCGTGGGCGAGGTCGCCGGCGCGAGCGCCGCCGCGCTCGAGGCGACCGAGCGCGAGGCGCGACGCGCCGAGGCGCTGAAGTCGGTGCAGGGCGATGGCTTCGTGCAGGACCTGGTTAACATCTTCGAGGCGAAGGTGGTCGACTCTTCTATCCGGGAACGCGACAAATGAAAGGCAATATCGGGCAGCTGATGAAGCAGGCGCAGCAGATGCAGGAGAACATGCGCCGCATGCAGGAGAGCCTCGCCACGATGGAGGTGGAGGGCCAGTCGGGCGCCGGCATGGTGAAGGTGCAGATGACCTGCAAGTACGAGGCGAAGCGCGTCACCATCGACCCCTCGCTCGTCGGCGACGACCGCGAGATGCTCGAGGATCTCATCGCCGCCGCCTTCAACGATGCCGCGCACAAGGTGGAGGCCACCATCGCCGAGAAGATGAGCGGCATGACCGCGGGGCTGGGCCTCCCGGCCGGCTTCAAGCTTCCTTTTTGAAGAGGCGCGACAGCGTACCCACGGCCGAGGGCCTCTCCCGGCTGGTCGAGGCGCTGCGCGTGCTGCCGGGCGTCGGCCCGCGCTCGGCGCAGCGCATGGCGTACCACTTGCTGCAGCACGACCGCGCCGGCGCCGGCGCGCTGGCGGAGGCGCTGAGCGCCGCGCTCCAGACGGTGCGGCGCTGCGACAAGTGCAACAACTTCAGCGAGGAGCCGGTGTGCGCCTTGTGCCGCTCGCCGCGGCGCGATCCGGCGCTCCTCTGCGTGGTCGAGACCCCCGCCGACCTCGCCATGGTCGAGCAGACGCTGAGCTACTCGGGCATGTACTTCGTCCTCATGGGCCGGCTCTCGCCGCTCGACGGGGTCGGTCCGCGCGAGATCGGCCTCGATCGCCTGCAGGCGCGCGTCGGCGTGGAGGTGCAGGAGGTCATCCTCGCCACGAACTTCACCAACGAGGGCGAGGCCACCGCGCACTACATCGCCGAGATGCTGCGCCCGCGCGGCATCAAGGTGAGCCGCATCGCGCGCGGGGTGCCGCTCGGCGGCGAGCTCGAGTACGTCGACGCGGGCACGATCTCGCAGGCGCTATTGGACCGCCGCGGGCTGTAGCGAGCGCCGCAGAATTTAGTAAGATTTCCCGGATCAAATAGGAGGAGGAGAAGGTCATGCGTTGGCTCGCAGTTCTGGCAGCGCTCGCGCTTGCCACCGGAGTAAAAGCCCAGCAGGTCGAGAAGCGCGACGTGCACATCGCGGTCGGAGGCAAGTCCGCCCTTTACTACCTGCCGCTCGTGATTACCGAGCGCCTGAACTACTTCAAGGACGAAGGCCTCAACGTGCGCATCAGCGACTTCGCCGGCGGCACGCGCTCGCTGGAGGCGGTGGTCGGCGGCAGCGCCGACGTGGTGGCGGGCGCCTACGAGCACACCATCAACATGCAGGCGCGCAAGCAGAACTTCCAGGCCTTCGTGCTGATGGGCGCCGCGCCGCAGATCAGCGTCGGCATCTCGTCCAAGCTTGCCGAGAAGTACAAGTCGCCCAAGGACCTCAAGGGCCTCAAGGTTGGCGTGAGCGCGCCGGGCTCCAGCACCAACATGGTGATCAACTACGTTCTGGCGCAGGGCGGCCTCAAGCCCACCGACGTGGCGATCATCGGGGTCGGCCAGGGCGGCACCGTGATCGCGGCGATGGAGCAGGGCAAGGTCGACGTGCTGTCGCAGACCGATCCGGCGATGACGATGCTGGAGAAGGACGGCAAGATCCGGATCATCGCCGAGACGCGCACGCCCGAGGGCACGCAGAAGCTCTTCGGCGGACCGATG
>JBJMWH010000472.1:0-10857 GCA_045810245.1 Burkholderiales bacterium
CTCGTAGCTCGGCCCGCCACCGCGGCCGACGGTGCCGCCGCGGCCATGGAAAAAGCGCAGCCGCACGCCGTGCGCGCGGCAGACCTGCATGAGCCGCGTGGTGGCCTTGTAGAGCGTCCAGCTCGAGGCGACATAGCCGCCATCCTTGTTGCTGTCGGAGTAGCCGAGCATCACCTCCTGCTCGTCGCCCCGCATGCGCACCCAGGCCCGGTAGAGCGGCTGGGCGAGCGCCTCGCGCAGGATGTCGCCGCAACGCTCGAGGTCGTCGATGGTCTCGAAAAGCGGGATCACGTCCACCGCGAGCGCGTCCGTCCGCAGCAGGCCGGCCTCGCGCAGCAACACTCCCGTTTCGAGCAGGTCGGACACCGATTCGCAGTGCGAGATGATGTATTTGGACACCACCTCGGGACCCAGGCGTCGCTGCGCCTGCGCCGTCGCCGCGACCACCGCGAGCTCCTTTTGGACCGTCTCCGAATAATCGAGGTGCGGCACGCGAAGTGGCCGCGGACCGGCGAGCTCCGCGATGAGGAGGTCGATTTTCTGCGCTTCCCCCAGCGAAAGGTAGTTCGAAGCGACGCCGGCGCGCTGCAGCAGCTCGTCGACGACGGCGGCATGCTCGTCCGAGCTCTGGCGCAGATCGATCGGCGCGAGATGAAATCCGAATGCGCTCAGCTTGCGGCGCAGCGCGCGCAGCCGGCCTTCGGCGAGCCGGCCGGCGCCTTGCGCAGCGAGGCCGTGCGCGATGACGTCCAGCTCCGCGGCCAGCTCGCGAGCGCCGCCGTACTCCGGCAGGTCGGCAACCGCCGGCGGAGAAGCCTGCAGGCCGACGAGCTGATGCGCAGTGGCTGCAAGCCGGCTGTAGATGCCGGAGACCGCGCGCCGGTAAGGCTCGTCGCGCCGGTAAGCAGAAGCGTCGCCGGAGCGCGCGGCGAGCTCGAGCACTTCGGGCGGCGTTTTCATCAGGCGCTCGGAGATACCGAGCTCGCGGCCCAGAAGGTTCACCTCGTCCAGGTAGTGGCCGAGGATCAGGCGCGCCTGCTGCGCCACGGCGATCTCGAGCGTGTGGGCATCGACGTTCGGATTGCCGTCGCGATCGCCGCCGACCCAGGTGCCGACGGTGAGGAACGAAGGCAGCCAGGGGGCCTGGGGCAGCGCGAAGCGCGCGCGCAAGGCTTCTTCGAGATCGGCGTAGAGCCTCGGCAGCTCGGGGATGAAGGTCAGCCGGAAGTAGGCGAGCGCGTTCACGATCTCGTCCGCCACGGCGAGCTTGGTGAGCCGCAGCATCGCGGTGAGCCAGAGGCGCAGCACTTCGGCATGCAGCGCGCGCTCGCGCGAGGGCGTGTGAGGCTCGCCGAGCAGCCGCGCGATCTCGCGTTCGCACTCGAGGATGCTCTGGCGCTGCACCTCGGTCGGATGCGCGGTGAGCACCGGGCTGACGCGCGCACGCCTGAACCAGGCCAGCCACTCCTGGATGGAATGTGCGGCGCCGGTTTTTTCCAGCGCGTGCGCGATGCTGCCCGCGCGCCGCGGCGATCCCGCTTCGACGTGCGCGAGCCGGCGCCGATTCTGGTGCACGTCCTCGGCGATGTTGAGCAGATGCGAGAAATAGCTGAAAGCGCGCACCACATGCAGGGTCTCGTCGATGGGCAGCGCATCGAGCTGCGCGGCAAGCTCCGAGTTGTCCGATTCGCCGCGCCGGAAGCCGACGGCGCTCTGGCGGATGGTCTCGATGCGGCTGCGCGCGGCCTCGCCGACCTGCTCGCCGATGACCTCGCCGAGCAGGCGCCCGAGGAGCCGCCGGTCCTCGCGCAGCAGAACCTCCTTGTCTTCCCCGGTCATGAGGCGACTATAAGCGAGGGTGTAGCATCGCGCGAACAAGCCAGTGCAGAGAACAACGACACCCCTGCTGCGGCTCGCCGGCATCGTCAAGCGCTATCCCACCGTGACGGCGCTCGGCGGCGTCCGCCTGGAGCTCGCCGAGGGCGAGATCCACGCCGTGCTGGGCGAGAACGGCGCCGGCAAGTCGACGCTGATGAAGACCATCTACGGGGTGGTGCAGCCCGACGCCGGCGAGATCGAATGGCGCGGCGCGCCGGTCTCGATTGCGGACCCGGTGGCGGCGCGCGGCCTCGGCATCGCGATGGTGTTCCAGCATTTCGCGCTGTTCGAATCGCTGACGGTGGCCGAAAACATCGCCCTCGCGCTGCCCGGCGGCTTCGGCTCGAGCCTGGGCCTGAGCGAGCTCGCCGAGCGCATCGTGGAGGTGTCGCGGCGCTACGGCCTGCCGGTGAATCCGTGGCGCTCGGTGCACGAGCTCTCGGTCGGCGAGCGCCAGCGCGCCGAGATCGTGCGCTGCCTGCTCCAGTCGCCGCGCCTGCTCATCATGGACGAGCCGACTTCGGTCCTCACGCCGCAGGCCGTCGAGCAGCTCTTCGAAACGCTGCGCGCGCTCGCGCGCGAAGGCACCGCGATCCTCTACGTGAGCCACAAGCTGGACGAGATCCGGCGCCTCTGCGACCGCGCCACCATCCTGCGCGGCGGGCACAACGCGGGCGAGGTCGACCCGCGCGCCGAGAGCGAAGCGCGCCTCGCCGAGCTGATGATCGGCCGCAGCTTTCCGCGGACCCAGAGGCGCGCGCACGCGCGCGGCGCTCCGGGCCTCCAGGTGAGCGAGCTCAGCCTGCCCCCCGATGGGCCGTTTGGCGTCACGCTGCATTCGGTGAGCCTGAGCGTGCACCGCGGCGAGGTTCTCGGCATCGCCGGCATCTCCGGCAATGGCCAGGCCGAATTTCTGGCGGCGCTTTCCGGCGAACGCCGGGTTTCTGCAGACGAAATCCGCCTCGGGGACACGCCGGTCGGCCAGCTGAGCGCCGGCGAGCGCCGCAGCCTGGGGCTCGCCTACGTTCCGGAGGAGCGGCTGGGGCGCGGCGCCGTCCCCGACATGAGCCTCGCCGAGAATGCGCTGCTCACGGCGAGCCGCATGGGCATGGTGCGCGCCGGCCTGGTCGACTGGTCGGCGGCCGAGGCTTACGCCGCGCGCTGCATTCGCGAGTTCGACGTGCGCGCCGGCGGACCCCGCGCAGTCGCCCGCAGCCTCTCCGGCGGCAACCTGCAGAAGTTCATCGTCGGGCGCGAGCTCGCGCAGCAGCCCGGCGTGATGGTGCTCGCGCAGCCGACCTGGGGCGTGGACGTGGCCGCGACCGCGCTCATCCGCCAGCGCATCCTCGACCTCGCCGCGGCCGGCGTGGCGGTCCTGGTCGTGTCCGAAGACCTCGGCGAGATCCTGGAAGTCTGCGACCGGGTGGCGGTGATGGCGGGGGGACGGCTGTCTCCGGTGCGCGAGGTGAGCGAGACGCATGCGGCCGAGATCGGCGCCTGGATGGCGGGAGGGTTCCTGCGGTGATGCGGTTGCTGCGTCGGCCCGCACCTTCGCGCGCCATGCTGTGGTGCTCACCGCTCATCGCGGTGGCGCTCACGTTCGCCCTGGGCGCGGCGGTATTTGCCGCGATGGGCCAGCCGCCGCTTGCGGCCCTGCACGCCCTGTTCGTATCGCCGTTGAGCGATATGAACGGCGTCGCCGAACTGCTGCTCAAGGCATCGCCCCTGTGCCTCATCGCGCTCGGCCTGGCGGTCGGGTTTCGCAGCAACATCTGGAACATCGGCGCCGAAGGCCAGATGTACATCGGCGCCGTGTTCGCCTCCGGGCTCGCGATCCACTTTCAGGCGCGCTGGGGCGGCTGGATGCTGCCGGCGATGATCCTCGCGGGCATCGCGGGCGGGCTCGCCTGGGCGGCGATCGTCGCCGCGCTGCGCGCGCACCTGCACGCGAGCGAGATCCTGGTGAGCCTGATGCTGACCTACGTCGCCGCGCTGATCGTCAAGTATCTCGTGTTCGGGCCATGGCAGGATCCGGCGGCCAACAATTTCCCGTTCACCGTCTCGTTCGAGGACAACGCGCTTTTTTCTCCATTGATGAATTATGTCGGGGCCATGGAGGGAACCAGGCTCAACACTTCTCTTCTGCTCACGCTGGTCGCGATTCCGCTGACCTGGATCTTCCTGAAGCTGAGCTTCACCGGCTTCCAGCTGCGCGTCGCCGGCGACGCGCCGGCCGCGGCGCGCTACGCCGGTCACTCCGAGAAGCGCGCGATCTGGATCGCCCTGCTCATGAGCGGCGCCGCGGCGGGCCTTGCTGGAGTGACCGAGGTGGCCGGCCCGATCGGGCAACTCAACGACCGCTGGACACCGGGCTACGGCTTCACCGCCATCATCGTCGCGGCGCTCGGGCGCCTGCATCCCGCGGGTATCGCCGCCGCCGCCCTCCTCATGGCGCTGCTCTACATCGGCGGCGAGACCGCCCAGGTGGCATTGCAGTTGCCCAGGGCGATCGCTTACGTGTTCCAGGGGCTGCTGCTGATGGCGCTCCTCGCCTGCGAGGTTCTGGTGCATTTCCGGCTGCAATGGACCGCTTCGACCCGCTCATCGCAAGCGGCATAGCCGCGGCCATCCCGCTGGTCTACGCGGCGCTCGGGGAGCTCGTCGCCGAGCGCGCGGGCGTGCTCAATCTCGGCGTCGAGGGCATGATGCTCGTCGGAGCGCTGGCCGCGTTTGCGACGGTCGCCTCGGGCGGCGGCGTCAGCGTAGCGCTCGGCGCCGCGATGCTCGCCGGGATCGCGGCCGCGCTGGCCTTCGCCGTTCTCACGCTCACGCTGCAGGCGAACCAGGTCGCCGCCGGGCTCGCGCTCACCATCCTCGGCACCGGCGTGTCCGCGTTCCTCGGCCGCGGCTACGTCGGCTTTCGCGCGCCGGCGACCTTCGCGGACCTGCCGGTCCCCGGGCTGTCGGCTTTGCCCGTAATCGGGCCGCTTTTCTCGCTCAATGTGCTCGGCTATGCGGCGATCGGGATGCTCGCCCTGACGGCGGGGTTCCTGTTCCACACCCGGGCGGGGCTCGCGCTGCGCGCGGTCGGCGAATCCCCCGCCGTTGCGCATGCCCTCGGCCTGCGCGTGACGCGCATCCGCTACGCCGCGGTGCTCTTCGGCGGCGCCATGGCCGGGGTCGCCGGCTGCTACTACGCGGTGGCCCAGTTCAAGATGTGGCAGGAGGGCCTGACCGCCGGCAACGGCTGGATCGCGCTCGCGCTGGTGGTGTTCGCGGCATGGCGGCCCTGGCGCACTGCGCTCGGCGCGCTCCTCTTCGGCGGGGTGACGGGCTTCGGCCTGTACCTGCAGGCCGCGGGCGTGCATGTCTCGCCCTTCCTGCTCGGCAGCCTGCCGTACCTTGCTACGATTGCGGCGTTGGTGGCGGTCTCGGCGAGTCCGCAGCTTCTGCGCCGCCACGCGCCCGCGTCGCTCGGCAAGCCGTTTTTCGAGGGCGATTGACTGTTCGACCATGGGAGAAAGTCGATGAGAAAGCTTTTCAGTGCATTGGCCACCGCAGGCGCCGCAACCGCAGTTTTCCTGGGGGGGACCGCGATCGCGCAGCAGCCACTGCGCATGGGGTTCGTCTACGTGGGGCCGATCGGCGACGGCGGCTGGACCTTCGCACACGACATCGGACGCAAGGCCATGGAGGCGAAGCTCAAGGGCAAGGTGCAGACGACCTACGTCGAGAGCGTGCCGGAAGGCGCCGACGCCGAGCGCGTGGTCCGCGATCTCGCCTCCAAGGGACACCAGATTGTGTTCACCACCTCGTTCGGCTACATGGACCAGACGCTGAAGGCGTCGAAGTCGTTCCCGAAGAATCTCTTCTATCACGCCACCGGCTTCAAGTCCTCGAGCAACGTGTTCATCTACAACTCGCGCATGTACGAGCCCGCCTACCTTGCCGGCATCGTCGCGGGTCACATGTCGAAGAGCGGCACGCTCGGCTTCGTGGCGTCGTTCCCGATTCCCGAGGTGCTGCGCAATATCAACGCCTACACCATGGCCGCGCGCTCGGTGAATCCGAAGATCACCACCAAGGTGGTATGGGTGAGCAGCTGGTACGACCCGGCGAAGGAGCGCCAGGCGGCGGAGACGCTGATCGGCCAGGGCGCGGACGTGCTCCTGCAGAACACCGACTCGTCGGCGGTGCTGCAGACCGCGCAGGACAAGGGCGTGTATGCATTCGGCTGGGACTCCGACATGACCGCATACGCGCCCAAGGCGCACCTTGGCTCGGCGATCGAGGTCTGGGGGCCGTACTACACGCTGGTCGCCGAGTCCTACCTCGCGGGCAAGCCGTTCAAGGAGAACATCTGGTGGGGCATGAAGGAGGGAATGAACGACTTCGTCAGCATCAACAAGATCGTGCCGCCCGCGGCGCTGAAGCAAGTCGCAGCGAAGAAGGCCGAGATCGTCGCCGGCAAGTTCCATCCCTTCGCCGGGCCGGTGAAGGGCAACGACGGCACCATCAGGGTGCCGCCGGGCAAGACGCCTACCGACAAGGAGATCGACTCGATCAACTGGTACGTCGAAGGCGTCGAAGGCAAGGTACCGGGCAAGTGACTGCGGAGAATTCAATCCCAAAGCGGTGAGCGATCCGCTGCTCCTGAACGACTGGCATCCGGTGGCCGCCGCAAGCGCGCTGGCCGCGGGCGTGCCGCACGCGGCGAAGCTCCTCGGCACCGAGCTCGTGCTGTGGCGCGGCGCCGACGCAGAGCCGCGCGCGTGGCTCGATCGCTGCGCGCACCGCGGCACCCGCCTGTCGATCGGCCGTATCCAGAACGACCATCTGGTGTGCGCGTACCACGGCTGGCGCTACGCCGCGGACGGCCACTGCGCGGAAATCCCGGCGCTTCCGGGCTTCGTGCCGCCGAAAGCGGCCCGCGCCACCGCCTTCCCGGTGCGCGAGAGCCACGGGTTGGTGTGGGCATCGCTCGGCACGCCGCCGGCTGCGCCGCCCGCGTTTCCGGAGGCGTCGGACGTCGGCCTGCGTGCGGTGGTCTGCGGACCGTACGAGGTCGCCTCGAGCGGGCCGCGCGTGGTCGAGAACTTTCTCGACCTGGCGCACTTCGCCTACGTCCATGAGGGTGTCCTCGGCTCGCGGCTGCGTCCCGAGGTGCGCGACTACGACGTCAAGGCGCTCCCCGGCGGCGGCGTGATCGCGACCGGCTGCTTCGCCTGGCAGCCGCGCTCTAACATTGCAGCGGACCACGGCGGCGAAGTCGAGTACAGCTACCGGGTGACGCGGCCGCTGACCGCAATCCTCACCAAGCTGCCTCAGGCGCAGGAGGGCTTCCGCGAGGCGATCGCGTTGCACGTGCAGCCGCTCGAGGAAGAGCTTTCGCGTGCATGGATGATCATGGCGCTGACCGAGCGCCAGCCGGCGGGCGAGAGGGCGAGCGACGAGAGCCTGCGCGCCTTCCAGGATTCGATCTTCATGCAGGACCGGCCGATCCTCGAGAACCAGACCCCCAGGCGCCTGCCGCTCGCGCCCGGCGCGGAGCTACCCGTAGCGTCGGACCGCATGTCGCAGGCGTACCGCCGCTATCTCTCCGAGCAGGGACTGCGCTACGGGGTGATCGTTTGAAGGCATTCCGCGGCACCCTGGTCTATTTCACCGGCGATCCGCGCGTCGACCGGGGCGCCTTGCGCTTCATCGAGGACGGCCTGCTCCTGCTCGACGGCGGCCGCATCGTTTCGGCAGCGCCTTACGACGAGCGGCCCGGCGTCGACATAGTCGATTACCGCGGCAAGCTGCTGATCCCCGGCTTCGTCGATGCGCACGTTCACAGCGCGCAGACCGACGTCATCGCCAGCCCGAGCGATAGCCTGCTCGACTGGCTCGACCGGCACACCTTCCCGGCCGAGGCGCGCTTCGCCGATGCGGCGTACGCGCACCAGGCGTCGGAGTACTTCATCGACGAGCTGCTGCGTAACGGCACCACCACCGCCGCCGTGTTTCCCTCGGTCCACCCGGAGTCGGTCGACGCCCTGTTTGAGGCTGCCGAGCGGCGCGGGCTGCGCATGGCCGCGGGCAAGGTGATGATGGACCGGCACTGCCCGCAGGCGGTGCGCGACGAAGCCGAAAGCTCCTACCGGGACTCGCAGGCCCTCATCCGCCGCTGGCACGGCCGCGCGCGCCTCGCCTATGCGGTGACGCCGCGCTTCGCACCGACTTCGAGCGAGCGCCAGCTCGAGCTGGCCGGGCGCCTGCTGGAAGAGCATGCGGGCGTGCTCCTGCAGACGCACCTCTCGGAGACCGAAGAAGAGGTGCGCTGGGTGCGGCAGCTTTTCCCCTGGGCGAACGACTATCTCGATGTGTACGCGCGCTACGGCATGATCCGGCCGGGGGCGCTGTTCGCGCATTGCCTGCACCTGCAAGGCGCCGAGTGGGACAGGCTCGCCGCCGGGGGCGCGGCGGCGGTGCATTGTCCGAGCTCGAACCTGTTTCTCGGCAGCGGCCTGTTCGACCTGGCAGCCGCATGCCGCAGCGGCGCGGCGGTCTGCTTGGGCACCGATGTCGCTGGCGGCACTTCGTTCAGCATGCTGCGCACGATGCACGACGCGCACAAGGTCGCTCGAATGCGGCGTCTGCCCTTCGATGCGCTCGACGGCTTCTACCTGGCGACGCTCGGCGGCGCCAGGGCGCTCGGCATGCAGGAATGCATCGGCAGCTTCCAGCCCGGGCGCGAGGCGGACTTCATCGTGCTGCGTCCGGATGCGACCCCGCTGCTCGCGCGGCGCATGGCGCAGGCCGAAAGCATCGAAGCGCGGCTTTTTCTGCTGATGACGCTCGGCGACGAGCGCGCGGTCGAGGCGACCTACATCCTCGGGGAAATGAGCCGGGTTTCGAGCTAGCATCAGCGCATGGATCTCGCGCAGTTCGTGCGCGGCCTGCCGAAGGCCGAGCTCCATTTGCATATCGAGGGCAGCCTCGAGCCGGAGATGCTTTTTTCCCTCGCTGCCAAACACAAGGTCGCGCTGCCCTATCCGTCGGTCGAAGCGCTGCGCGCCGCCTATGATTTCGGCGACCTGCAGTCGTTCCTCGACATCTACTACGAGGGCGCGTCGGTGCTGCGCGAAGCCGAGGACTTCCATGCGCTCACCGCCGCCTACCTGAAGAAGGCGCACGCCGATGGCGTGGTGCACGCGGAAATTTTTTGCGACCCGCAGACGCACACCGCGCGCGGCGTGCCGATGCAGGCGGTGCTCGAAGGCATCGCAGCCGCGCTCGAGGAAGCCGAAACGACGCTCGGCGTGAGCTCGCGGCTCAGCGTCTGCTTCCTGCGCCACCTGTCCGAGGGCGAGGCGCTCTCGACCCTCGGCGCCGCCCTGAAATACCGTTCGCTTTTTCATGGGGTGGGGCTGGACTCCTCGGAGAAAGGCCACCCTCCTTCCAAGTTCAGGCGCGTGTTCGAGCGCGCCCGCGCGGAAGGCCTGGTGCCTTTCGCGCACGCCGGCGAGGAGGGCCCGCCGGAGTACATCGAGGAGGCGCTCGATCTCCTGAAGGTGGTGCGCATCGATCACGGCATACGCTGCGAAGAGAAGCCGGCGCTGGTCGAGCGCCTGCGCGCGCAGGGCGTGCCCCTCACGGTATGCCCGCTGTCGAACGTGAAGCTGAAGGTGTTCCAGCGCCTCGAACAGCACAACCTGAAGCGGCTGCTCGACGCGGGCCTCTGCGTGACGGTGAACTCCGACGATCCCGCCTACTTCGGCGGCTACGTGCTCGACAACTACCTGGCGTGCGCCGCGGCGCTTCGCCTTACGCGCGCCGAGCTCGCCAAGCTGTGCGCCAACTCGATCTCGGCCTCGCTGCTGCCGAGCTCGCGCAAGGCGCAGCTGCTCGAGGTCCTCGAGCACCGCCTTCTTTCCCTGGAAACTAAGTAGGGGTATAATTTCCGAGGAATGGAACCGCTCAAGGCCTTCAGGAACCACCGGCTGCCGGCGCCGGACCGGCGCAAGGTGCTCACCAAGGCGGTGGTGCGCGCGGCGAGAGCGCTCGACCTGAGCCAGTCGAGGGTGGCGGCGACCCTCGGGGTGAGCGACCCTACCGCTTCGCGCATGTTCGCCGAGAAGTATTTGCTCGATCCGGGACGCAAGGAATGGGAGCTCGCAGCGCTGTTCGTGCGCCTGTTCCGCTCGCTCGACTCGATCGTGGCCTCGGACGAGAAGGCGCGTGCGTGGCTTGCCGGCGACAACCGGGCGCTCGGCGCGCGGCCCATCGACCTCCTCGCGCGTGCCGAGGGCATGGTGCGTGTCCTCCATTACCTGGACAGCGCGCGCGGTCGAATCTGAAGCGGCGCGCCTCCGGATCGAACCCTGGCGGGCGGTCGAGGCGCAGCACGTCGCTTCGACCCGCAGGCTCGTGGACAGCAACGAGGAGCAGGCCATCCTCGAAAAGCTGCTCGACGAATCGAAGCCGGCGGCGCCCGCCTCCACGGCCGGGCTCGATTACCTCCTCGCGACGCCGTTTCGCTATCCGCCGCCGTGGCCCGGCGGATCCCGCTTCCGCTCGCTCGCCGACCCCGGCGTGTTCTACGGCGCCGACGAGCGCCGCACGGCCTGCGCGGAGCTCGGTTACTGGCGCTGGCGGTTCGTCATGGACAGCGGCCCCCTCGCGAAATCCGGGCTGGGGCCGGTCCCGCACACGTTGTTTCGGGTCCGGATCGCCGCGAGCGCAATCGATTTGCGCGCGAAGCCCTTTTCCCGCGACGCCAAGGCGTGGACTCACCGCAGCGACTATGGGCCGACGCAGGCCTTCGCAGCGGTCGTGCGCCGCACGCCGGTGACGGCCATTCGCTACGAATCGGTGCGCGACCCGGAGAAAGGCGGCTGCGTCGCGGTGCTCGAGCCCAGCGCCTTCAGCGCCCGCAAGCCGCTTTCATACCAGAGCTGGTTCCTGACCGTCACGCCGACGGCGAGCGCCTGGCAG
>JBJMWH010000473.1:0-14637 GCA_045810245.1 Burkholderiales bacterium
AGCCGCGCCAGGCCGACGCCGGCGTTCGGCAGCTGTGCGAACTCGAAGGCGAGCTCCGGGTTGCCGACGTTCATCGAGATCTTGACCGGGATGCGCGGCATCTCGCCGCGCTCGCGGCTCGACACCTCGAAGGGCAGCAGCCCCTCGAAGACATTGCCGGTATCGCCTTCGGCGCAGGAAACGGTCACCGCCTGGCCGTCCTTCAGCCGCGAAGTCGCGTCGCCGCAGCCGACCACCGCCGGGATGCCGAGCTCGCGCGCGATGATCGCCGCGTGGCAGGTACGGCCGCCGCGGTTGGTGACGATGGCGGCGGCGAGCTTCATCACCGGCTCCCAGTTCGGGTCGGTCATGTCGGTGACGAGGATGTCGCCCTCCTTCACCCGCGACATCTTCGACGCGTCGGCAATCACGCGCACGGTGCCGCTGCCGATCTTGTTGCCGATCGCGCGGCCGGTCACCAGAACGCGCGAGCTGCCCTTCAGGGCGAAGCGCTCCTCGACGTCGCGCTTGCGCGACTTCACCGTTTCCGGCCGCGCCTGCAGCACGTAGATGCGGCCGTCGCTGCCGTCCTTGCCCCACTCGATGTCCATCGGCCGGCCGTAGTGGCGCTCGATCGTGACCGCGTAGCGCGCCAGCTCGAGCACGTCGGCGTCGGAAAGCGAGAAGCGGTGGCGCTCGGCCTCGGGGACGTCCACGACCTTGGTCGACTTGCCGGTCGCGGCCGACTGCGAGAACACCATTTTCTGGAGCTTCGAGCCGAGCGCGCGCCGCACGATCGCCGGGCGGCCCTTCTCGAGCATCGCCTTGTGCACGTAGAACTCGTCGGGGTTGACCGCGCCCTGCACCACCATTTCGCCGAGCCCGTAGGACGCGGTGATGAACACCACGTCGCGGAAACCCGACTCGGTGTCGAGCGTGAAGAGCACGCCGCTCGCACCGAGGTCGCTGCGCACCATCTGCTGTACCGCCGCCGACAGCGCGACCGCGCCGTGGGCGAAGCCCTGGTGCGCGCGGTAGGAGATGGCTCGGTCGTTGTAGAGCGAGGCGAACACGTGGCGGATTGCCTCGAGCACGTTGTCGGCGCCGCTGATGTTGAGGAAGGTTTCCTGCTGGCCGGCGAAGGACGCTTCCGGCAGGTCTTCGGCGGTGGCCGAAGAGCGCACCGCGAACGAGGCCTTGCCGCCCGCCTGCCCCTCAAGCTGCTGATAATGCTTTCGAATCTCTTGCTCCAGCGGCGCCGGAAACGGAGTCTCCAGGATCCACGAGCGGATCTCCTTGCCGCAGGCGGCGAGCGCCTCGACGTCCGCGGGATCGAGCGCGGAAAGGCGCTCGGCGATTCGCTGTTTCAAACCGTTTGAATCCAGAAATTCGTGAAACGCGGCGGCCGTGGTGGCGAAGCCGCCGGGCACGCGGATGCCGGCCGCGGCAAGCGCGCCGATCATCTCGCCGAGCGAGGCGTTCTTGCCCCCGACCTCGGCGAGATCCTTAAGCCGCAGATCCTTCAGCCACGCTAAGCGCATTGCAGTATTTTATCGCCATGGATCGGCGCACCGTGTTTTTCGTCTCGGACGGCACCGGCATCACGGCGCAGATGCTCGGCCATAGCCTGATGACCCAGTTCGAAGGGGTCGAATTCAACCAGGTCACGCTGCCGTTCGTCGACAGCACCGAGAAGGCCGAGGAGTGCGTTGCGCGCATCGGCGCCGAGTCGGCCAACGCCCGCGCGATCGTGTTCTCCACGCTGGTGAACAACGACGTGCGCGCGGTGGTGCGGCGCGCGAACGCGCTCGTCATCGACTTCTTCGAAAGCTTCATCGACCCGCTCGAGGCGGGCCTGGGCGTCAAGTCGAGCCATACGATCGGGCGCTCGCACAGCGCCATGGACAAGAAGGAGTATGCGCAACGCATGGAGGCTATCAACTTCTCCATGGCGCACGACGATGGGGCGTCGCACCGGGAGCTAGCCCAGGCGGACGTGATCCTGATCGGCGTTTCGCGCAGCGGCAAGACGCCGACCAGCCTGTACCTCGCGCTCCAGTTCGGCGTGAAGGCGGCCAACTACCCCCTCATTCCGGAGGATTTCCAGCGCGGCAAGCTGCCCGAGGCGCTGCGCGCGCAGAAAACGCGCCTCTACGGGCTGACGATCGCGCCGGAGCGGCTCCACGAGATCCGCAAGGAGCGCCGGCCGGGCAGCCGGTACGCCGAGCTCGACAACTGCCGCTTCGAGGTCCAGGAGGCCGAGAGCATGATGCGGCGCGAAGGAATCCGCAGCATCAATTCGACCACCAAGTCGATCGAGGAGATCGCCACCACCATCCTGCGCGAGCTGCGCATTCACCGCCAGGTCTACTGAGCTTCTCCTCTCGAGTACCCTTCGTGCAGGCAGATCGCCGCCGCGGCGGCGACGTTGATGGATTCGCTGCCGCTCGCCATCGAAACCGTGGCCCGCAATCCAGCCTTCGCGACCAGGGCGGAACTGACGCCGCGCCCCTCCGAACCGAAGATCCAGCCCACGCGAGCCGGCAGCTGGAGGGCCTTCAGCGGCGTTCCCCCGCTCGACACGGTGCACACCGAGGTCCCCTGAAAGTCCTCGAGCGCCTGTGCGAGCTCCGCCACCTGCCGCAGCGCGAGCTTGAAATGCGCGCCCATCGCGGCGCGCAGGACCTTCGGCGACCACGGGTCGGCGCAGGCGCGGTCGAGGACGACTTCGGCTACTCCGAACGCGGCGGCGCTGCGCAGGATCGCGCCGACGTTCGCCGGGTCCTGGACGCCTTCGAGGAACACCGCGGGACCGCTCGCGTCCGGACGAACCTGTGGAACTTCCAATTCGGCGGCAATGCCCGGCGGGGTGTCGGCATCGACGACCAAGCCGAAGATGCGGTCGCCCAGGACGACCGGCTCGCGCCGCCCGAGGAGCTTCTGCACCTCCTTCTTCTTCAACCCGGATTCGCTCACGATGAGCGCGAGCGGCTCCAGGCGCGCCTCCAGCGCCTCGGCGACGAGATGGGGTCCTTCGATCAATACCCGCCCTTCGCGCTTTCGGAACGAAGCGTCGGTCGCGAGCTTCGTCCAGCGCTTCACCCGAGGGTTGTCGCGCGAACGAATGATCGTCATATCGCGCAGGTGCGAAAGCCGGCGAAGATGTCCGCGCGCTCGGGGGTGTAGAAGTTGCGAAAGCGTGTCCGCGCGATCCGCGCCGGCGTCGCAAAGCTGCCGCCGCGCAGCACCTTGTGCGTGCCGAACCACGGCTCGGAATACTCCTTGTACGGATCGCGCATGAACCCCGGGTACGGGAGGAAGTCGCTCGAGGTCCATTCCCAGACCTGGCCTGTATCTTCGAGGCCGTTGAGCGCCGCGAATTCCCATTCCGCTTCCGTCGGCAGGCGCCGCCCCGCGAAGCGGCAATAAGCCTGCGCTTCATGCCAGCTCACGTGCATCACCGGCTCGCCGGCCATGCGCTCGACCCAGCGATCGAAGCGGCGCATTTCGCCGCCCCGCCAGTAGCGGGGTGGCTCGCCGCCTGCCTTCACGAATTCTTCGTATTGCGCGTTGGTGACGCAGCCGCGCGAGATGCGGAAGGGCCGCAGCACGATCGGGTGGCTCCACTTCTCGTTGTCGAACACGAAATCATCGTTCGGCGTCGACCCGAGGCGGAAGCTTCCGCCGGCGAATTCGAGGTCTCCTGCAGGGCTCTTCCGCAGCGACGGCCGCGGCCCTCCCGGTTCCGGATACGAGAGCGTTTGTCGGGTGTAGTGAAACGCTTCCGCGTGCATATCCTCATGGCGCACGGCAAGCTGGACAAAATAGTGAATCGGATCGGCATCGCCTGCCTGGAGGCGCGTGATGAGCCGCTCCGTGACCGCGTCACGGTATGCAAGGGTTTCGCGAAACGACGGCAGCGGCAGGTCCCAGCGCGTCGCGTGCGCCACGGCGGCCGAGTCGTAGAGCCGGTCCGCGTTCGGCAGGATCGAGGCGCGGTCTTGTCGCGCGCCCCTCAGACACCACCACTCCTGGAACCAGCCAACATGGCCGATCTCCCAGCGCGGCGGGTTGACGATCGGAAGCCGAGGACCGAGCTCTCGCTCGCCGTCCAGGCCGTCGGCCACGCGGCGCAGGTGCGCGCGCGCCGAGCGCAGCTCCTCGATCAGCGTCTGCGTCACGCGCCCGAGTCTAAATGAGGACGCCTGGACGCCGGCTAAGTGCCTGATTCGGCGCTGTAGGTAATTCGCCCGTCGTCGCTGATCGCGGCAAAGAACCCGCCGACCAGGAACAGGGCGGCGAGCCCGACGACGATCGCGACGATCATCGTAGCGAGCAGCGTGAATCCCCGAACCCGGCGTGGCAGGCCCGGCGCCGTGCCCATGGTTTCTCCCCTCCGCTGCCAAGAATGCCCTGTGCGGACCTAAGATGGCAATGGGTGAAAATCGCGCTCGTGACGCCCGCTGGGCCGGGCATGCGCAACGGCAACCGGCATACGGCGCTGCGTTGGGCAGCGTTCCTGCGCGCCGCCGGCCACGCGGTGGAGGTCTCGGTGCAGTGGTCGCCCGAGCGCGGCGGCGATGCGATGCTCGCGCTGCACGCGCGGCGCAGCCATCTCTCGATCAAGGCGTTTCCCGCCGAGCGGCCGCTGGTCGTGGCGCTCACCGGCACCGACGTCTATCGCGACATCCACGAGTCGGCCCAGGCGCGCGAATCGCTCGAGCTCGCGCACCGCCTGATCGTGCTGCAGCCCATGGCCGCGCGCGAGCTGGCGCCGCGACTGAGGCGCAAGGTTCGGGTCGTGGTGCAAAGCTCTGCCACGAAGCTGGGCCACGCGCCGGTACGCCGGCGCTTTCGAGTCTGCGTGATCGGCCACCTGCGTGCGGAGAAGGACCCGCTGCGGACCCTCGCCGCCCTTTCCTTCCTGTCGGAGAAGGAGGACCTCGAGGTGGTCCATCTGGGCGCGGCGCTCGATCCCGCGCTCGAAGCCGAGGCCAGGGCCGGCATGGAGCGCGAGCCGCGCTACCGTTGGCTCGGGAGCGTGCCCCATGCGCGTACGCTGCGCTGGCTTGCCTCCAGCCATGCCATGGTGATCAGCTCGCGGATGGAAGGCGGCGCGAACGTGGTGTGCGAGGCGCTGCGGATCGGGGTCCCGGTGCTCGCCTCGCGCATCCCCGGCAATGTCGGCCTGCTGGGCTCCAGCTATGCCGGATACTTTCCGCCCGGGGACGAGCGCGCCCTTGCGCTGCTGATCCGCCGTGCCGCCGCGGATCGCCGCTTCTACCTGCATCTGAAAACTCACATAGGGAAGCTGCGTGCTATGGTCGCGCCGCGTGCCGAGGCGCGCGCCCTGCTCTCCGCGCTATCCGCTGCAGCTCTCTGAGCGCACGATCTCGGCCTCGTCGTAGCGGAACGCCGGTCCGGAGGCCTGCGCGCGCGGAACCACCTGGACGCAGTCGCCCACCGCGAACTCGTTGTCGGACTGCGCAATGATCTGGCCCGTCGGCGTGCGCACCACGTATTGGTGCGTCTCCGTGTTGCGGCGCAAGTGAGGCCCGAGCACGTTCCCCACCTTGCCCAGAAGCTTCATCCCGGGCACGTCCGCGCCCTGGCGCACCACGCGCATGGCCTTTTGCACCTTGCCGGAGTAGCGGCTGTCGAGGCTCGGCTCGGCGGCAGACCGCTCGGCGGGCACCGAGGCGCAGGCGGCGAGCGGCAGGAGCACGAGGCAGGCGAATCGAGTCACCGCGCCAGCATGCTCCGGCTGCGTGACGGTGGTTACCGGGGGGGACCGTCCGGCGGGTGTCCGGGAATCCCCTTAGTCCGTGCGCTTTTGCCGCCGGCCGACGCGGAGGTCCGACTTGGCCGCCGCCAGCACCTGCTCCATGAGGTCGGCGTGCGGCGACGCCTCGGCGCAGGCGAGCACGTCGGCGTAGTCGCGTCGCAGACGGCGCTCCTCGAACCGGAATTCGGCCACAGTCAGGCCCGGCAGGGCGGCGAGCTTCTTCGCGCTGCAATACATCCGGTAGCTACGTGCCCGCAGGGCCTCGGCCATCGTGCCCCAGCTTTCGGCAAAGAGGTCCTTCTGGAAGAACACCCCGACGGCGTAGAAGCTGCGCCGATGGATCTCGCAGGGCCCGACGCGCCCCAGGGCGTCGAGGTGCTCCGGGGTTCCGTAGCCCTTGTGGCGGTCGAAGCCGTAGTGCGGATAGCGCGTGGACAGGACGCACATTTCGGCGTCGCGCTCGGTTTTCGCGAGGATCGAGGCCGCCGAGATCACCGGGTGGAGCGCATCGCCGTCCACGATCGTTCTTGTCTTGCAAGATAGACCCGGGGAATGGGGGCCGTCGATCCACGCTTCTTCTGGCTCTACGCCGAGCGCCTGCACCGCGCGGCGCATCGCCAGCATCGAGGCGTGGAAGATGTTGATGCGGTCGATCTCCTCGACCGTGGCGTGGGCCACGGACCAGGCGACCGCGCGCTCCTTGATGCGCCCTGCGAGAACGTCGCGGCGCTCCGGCGTGAGCACCTTGGAGTCGGCGAGGCCGTTGATCCGGCGTTTCTTGTCGAGGATCACCGCCGCCGCGTAAACCGGCCCGGCCAGCGGTCCGCGGCCCGCCTCGTCGACGCCGCACACCACCACGCTATCCATGTCGTTTTCCCCGCACTCCCTGCTCTTGCAGTACTCCGAGTACCGCTTCGGCGGCCTTCTCGGCCGTATTCTGCCGCAGAAGCTCATGGAAATCGCGGAAACGCGCGATCTGGCGCTCGCGTGCGGGCTTGTCGCGCCAGAGCGCGAGCAGCGCTGCCGAGAGCGCCGCGGGCGTCGCGTCGTCCTGCAGGAGCTCCGGCACCAGCCGCTCCCCGGCGAGGATGTTCGGCATGCCGACGTACGGCAGATAGAGCATCCTGCGCATCAGGCGCCAGGAAATGGGCGACTGGCGGTAGGCGATGACCATCGGGGTCTTGAAAAGCGCCGTCTCGAGCGTCGCGGTGCCGCTCGCGACCAGCGCGAGGTCGGCCGCGGCGAGCGCCTCGTGCGAGTGGCCGAAGAGGAGCGTGAGCGGCAGATCAGTACGCTGATGCTCGTGCAGCGCGCGCTCGACCAGGTCGCGTGTCGCCCGCGTCACCGTGGGGCACACGAAGTGTACGTCGCGGATTTCCTGGCGCAAGCGGTGCGCCGCCAGCAGGAAGGCGCTCGCCATGTAGTGCACCTCGGAGCGCCGGCTACCCGGAAGCAGCGCCACGATCAGCTTTCCCCCGGGCAGTCGCAGCTGCGCGCGGGCCTCGTCCTTCTTTGGATCCATCGGAATCAAGTCGGCGAGCGGATGGCCGACATAGCTCACCGGGATGCCGGCCTGCTCGTAGATCGGCTTCTCGAACGGGAACATCACGAGGATCCGGTTCACCGCGCGCGCGATTCTCTTGATCCGGCCGCGCCGGTACGCCCACACCGTCGGACTGACGTAGTGGATGGTCGGAATTCCGGCCTCCTTGAGACGCTGCTCGAGGCCGAGGTTGAATTCGCTCGAATCGACGCCGATGAAAAGATCGGGCCGCTCGCGAAGCATGGCGCGCGCGAGGCGCCGCCGGATCCCCAGGATCTCGGTGTAGCTGCGCAGCACCTCGGCGTAGCCGCGCACCGAAAGCTTCTCCATCGGGTGGTGCGATTCGAAGCCCTCGGCGATCATGCGGGGGCCGCCGATGCCCGCGAAAACCATCGCACGCCGGCGCGCCTTGAGCGCCGCGATGAGGTGGGCGGCGAGCATATCGCTCGAGGCCTCGCCGGCCACCATGCCGACGCGCAGGAGCTCGGCCATCTATCGGATGATGCCGCGCTTGCTGACAGCGAGGAAGTCGAGGATGGGATTGATTTCGGGACAGCCCTGCGCGGCGGTCTCGAGCTGCCGCTTGGCTTCCTCCAGCGGCAGGCCGCTGCGGTAGAGCGTGCGGTAGGCCCGCTTGATCTCCTGGATGGCCTGCGGCGTGAAGCCGCGGCGCTTGAGGCCCTCGCTGTTGATGCCGTAGGGCTTGGCCATATGGCCCGCCACCATGACGTAGGGCGGCACGTCCTGCGAAATAAAGCTTCCCATGCCGGTGAAGGCGTGGGCGCCGATTCGCACGAACTGGTGCACCAGGGTCGTGGCGCCGAAGATGACCCAGTCCTCGACGATCACGTGACCGGCGAGCTGGGTGCAATTGGCGAAGATGGTCTTGTTGCCCACCTCGCAGTCGTGCGCGAAGTGCACGTAGGCCATGATCCAGTTGTCGTTGCCGATGCGCGTGACGCCGATGTCCTGCACCGTGCCGCGGTTGACCGTCACGTACTCGCGGATGGTATTGTCGTCGCCGATCTCCACGCTGGTGGGCTCGCCCTTGTATTTTTTGTCCTGCGGGGGCGCGCCGATGGAGGCGGAGTGGAAGATGCGATTGCGGCGGCCGATGCGCACGCGCCCGTCGATCACGACGTGGGCGCCGATCCAGCTGCCCTCCCCGATCTCGGCGTCCGCACCGATGACGCAGTAGGGGCCGACCTCGACGTCGTCCGCGAGCCGCGCCCCCGCGTCCACCACCGCGCTTGGATGGATGCGGCGGGTCATGGCTCGGCAGGCCGCATCGCGAGCAGGATGGTGGCTTCCGCGGCAACCTCCGTCCCCACGCGCGCCACGCACGAGAACTTGCCGATGCCGCGCAGCATGCGCTCCACCCTGACGTCGAGCTCGAGCTGGTCGCCCGGAATCACGGGCTTCTTGAAGCGCGCGTCGTCGATGCCGACGTAGTAATAGATGTTCTGGTGGTGGTCGGTGCCCTTGTCGCCGCTGATGATGAGCACGCCGGCCGCCTGGGCCATCGCCTCGAGGATCATCACGCCGGGCATGATCGGCCGCCCCGGAAAGTGGCCCTGGAAATACGGCTCGTTCGCCGACACGTTCTTCAGCGCCAAGATGCGCTTCTTCGCCTCGCAGTGCTTGACCCGGTCGATCATCAGGATGGGGTAGCGCTGCGGAAGGTTCTTCAGCACCTCGAAGATGTCCATCTCGGTCATTTTTTCTTCTCCTTCTCGAGCGCGCGCACCCGGTCGGCGAGGCGGTCGAGGTGGCGCACCCACGCGGTATAGCGCGCCCACGACGCGTTGTCCGAAGAGGGATACAGGCCGGTGTACGTGCCCGGCTTGTGGATCGAGTGGGAGATCGTGGTGCAGGACGAGATCTGCACGTGGTCGGCGATCTGGAGATGGCCGAGGATCTGCGCGGCGGCGCCGATGGCGCAGTGTCGGCCGATACTCGTGCTGCCGGCGACCCCGGTGCAGCCCGCCATCGCCGTGTGCGCGCCGATGCGGCAGTTGTGCCCGACCTGGACCTGGTTGTCGATCTTCACGCCGTCCTCGATCAGCGTGTCGTCGAGCGCGCCGCGGTCGATGGTCGTGTTGGCGCCGATCTCGACGTCGTCGCCGATGCGCACGGCGCCGATCTGCGGAATCTTGATCCAGCGACCGGCTTCGTCCTGAGCGAGCCCGAACCCGTCGGCGCCGATCACCGCGCCGGAATGCACGATCACCCGTTCTCCCAGAGTGCAGCCGCGATAGACCACCACGCGCGGATAGAGGCAGCTCCCCTTGCCGATGGTCACCGCGTCGCCGATGACGCAGCCCGCGCCGATCGATACGTCTTCTCCGATGCGCGCCGAGGGCGAGAGTGTGGCGGTGGGATGAACGCCGGGGGCCTGGCTGGTGAGCGGATTGAAGAGCTGCGACACCCGCGCGAAGTACAAGTACGGCGAGTCGCAGACGATGCGCGGCAGCGGCGTGAGGTCCTCCGCCTCCTTCGACAGGATCACCGCGGAAGCGCGCGTGGCGGCGAGCTTGGCGCGGTGCTTGCGGCTCGCGAGGAAAGTGATCTCGCCGGCGGCGGCGTTCTCGAGCGACCCGACCTGGCTCACGCGCGCGGCGGGGTCGCCCGCGACGCGGCCGCCCAGGCGCGTGGCGATCTCCGCGAGCGTGAGCGCCCCCGGCATGCGCGTCACTTCGCCGGCGGCTTGCTCGAGTCGAGCGCCTTGATCACCCGGTCGGTGATGTCGATGCGCGGGCTCGCGAACACGGCATCCTGGAAGATGATGTCGAACTTCTCCTGCTCCGCGATCTGCCGGATCACCCGGTTCGCGAGCTCCACCACCTGGGCGAGCTCCTCGTTCCTGCGCTGGTTGAGGTCCTCGCGGAACTCGCGCTGCTTCCTCTGGAACTCGCGGTTGAGGTCGGCGAACTCGCGCTCGCGGTTGCGGCGCTGCGTCTCGCCCATGGTCACCGCGTTCTTGTCGAGGTCGTCCTGCATGCGCTTGAGCTGCTCGGCGATCTTGGCGAGCTCCTGGTCGCGCTTCTGGAACTCGGCCTCGATCTTCTTCTGCGCACGCTGCGCCGGGACCGCGTCGCGCAGGACGCGTTCGGTGTTGACGAAGCCGAGCTTGCCGGTGACCGGGAGCGGCTGCGGCGGCGGCTGCTGCGCGGCGGCCGGCAGCACTGCCGAAATCAGGAAGATGGCGAGGAGCGCTTTTCTCATGTTCAGAACCCGGTACCGAAGGTGAATTGTAGCCGCTGCACTTGGTCGTCGTCCCTGCGGTTGAGGGGGTTGGCGATCGAAAGCCGCAGCGGGCCGAACGGCGAGAGCCACTGCAGCGCGAAACCGCCCGAGTAGCGCAGGTCGCCGAACTGGACCGGCGTGCCCGGGCCGTAGACCTGGCCGAAGTCGATGAACGCCCCCAGGCGCAGCGACTGTTCGGCGGTCGCCCCCGGCATCGGAAACAGGAACTCGACCGCGCCGATCGCCTTGATGTTGCCGCCCGTGGAGTTGCCCTCGGGATCGCGCGGTCCGAGCGAAAACGCGCGGTAGCCGCGGACCGAATCCGGGCCCCCGGCGTAGTACGCCTTGAAGAACGGCACCGGCCGTTCGCCGAGCCCGTGAGCATAGCCGAGGTCGCCCCTCAGCAGCAGCGTGTACAGGCGGCTCAGGCGGAAGTAGTAGCTCTGCTGCAAGTTGAGGCGGTAGTACTTCAGGTCGCCCGCGGCGATTTCCCCGCTCAGGCGCGTGAAACCGCCCTGGTTAGGGGCAATGACGCTGTCGCGGGTGTCGCGCTGCCAGCCCGCGGTGAACGCGCCATACTGGTAGTTGCTGCCGAACTGGTTGACGAAATCGAGGTAGCGCAGCGGGCTGTTGACGAAGGTGCTGAGCACGACCGACTCGAGGTTGAAACCGACGTCGACCGAGCTGATCTCCGACACCGGGTAGCCGAACTTGATTCCCCCGCCGATCGCATCGGTCGTGTAGGCGCCTACCGCGAGGCTCGAGGCGTCGGTCTTGCGCTTGTAGACGTCGAACCCCTGGCTCACCCCGTCGACGGTGTAGTAGGGGTCGTTGTAGGAGAGCGCATAGACCGTGTTCACCTTGCCGCTGTTGATGTTGGCCGAGATGAACTTGCCGGTACCGAAAGCGTTCGCCTGCCGGATCGAGGTCGACACGGCGAACTTCTCCACGCTGGAGAAGCCGACGCCCAGGAGCAGCGCGCCCGTGGGACGCTCCTTGACGGTGTAGACCACGTCGACCTGGTCGGGGCTGCCCTCGACCGGCTGGGTCTCGACGGTGGTCTCGCTGAAGTACCCGGTGCGATCGATGCGCCGGCGCGAGAGCTGGATCTTCGAGGCGTCGTAGAACGCGCCCTCGAGCTGGCGCATCTCGCGCCGCACCACTTCGTCGCGGGTCTTGGAGTTACCCGCGACGTCGATGCGCCGCACGTAGACCCGGCGGCCCGGGTCGATGACGATGTTGAAGGCGACGGTGCGCTTTTCCTTGTCGACGTTCGGGATCGCGTTGGCGTTGGCGAAGGCGTAGCCGTCGTTGCCGAGGCGCTCGCCGATCGCCTTGGTGCTCGCCGCGAGTTTCTCGCGCGAGAACACGTCGCCGGGTTTGAGCTGAACCAGCTTTTCCAGCTCCTCGCGCGGCACCGGCGTCTGGCCCGAGAGCTGGACGTCCGAAACCGTGTAGCGCTCGCCCTCGTTGATGTTCACGGTGATGTAGATGTCGTGGCGGTCCGGGGTAATCGAGACCTGGGTCGACTCGATGGCGAAGTCGAGGTAGCCGCGGTTCTGGTAGTACGAGCGCAGCGTTTCCAGGTCGGCCGAGAGCTTCTCGCGCGCATAGCGGTCGTGCTTGGTGTACCAGGTGAGCCAGCCGGGCGTGCGCAGCACGAACAGGCCCACCAGCTCGCTTTCGCTGAATGCCTGGGCACCGACGATGTTGATGCCGCGGATCTTCGCCACCTCGCCCTCGGTGACCGCGATGTTGATGCCGACGCGGTTGCGCTCGAGCGGCGTCACGGTGGTCTGGACTTCCGCGCCGTACATGCCGCGGGAGAGGTACTGACGTTTGATCTCCTGCTCGGCGGTGTCGAGCACCGAGCGGTCGAAGATGCGCCCCTCGGCGAGGCCGTTTTCGCGCAGCACCTTGCGCACCGCGTCGGGCTCGAATTCCTTCATCCCGGAGAAGTCGATCTGGGCGACTGCCGGCCGCTCCTGCACGAACACCACCAGCACGTCGTTCTCGTGGTCCAGGCGCACGTCGGAGAAGAACCCGGTGGCGTACAGTGCGCGCACCGCTGCGCGCGCCCGCTCCTCGTTCATGACTTCGCCGACCTTGATCGGGAGGTAGCTGAAGACGGTCCCGGGCTCGGTGCGCTGCAACCCCTCGACGCGGATGTCCTTGACGGTGAACGGCTCGAAGGACTGAGCGCCTGCGGCCCCGGCGAGCGCAAACGCGGCGAGGACCGCAGCGAGGCCTCGGCGGATCATTCAGCCGGTGAGGAGTCGGTTCAGGTCGTTGTAGAACGCGAACGCCATCATGACGAGGAGCAGCGCCAGGCCGACGCGCTGGCCGAGCTCCACCGCGCGCTCCGAGACCGGGCTGCCCTTGACGATCTCGATCGCGTAATACATGAGGTGCCCGCCGTCGAGCAGCGGAATCGGCAGCAGGTTGAGCACCCCCAGGCTGATGCTGATCAGCGCGAGAAAGGTGAGGTAGGAGATCCACCCTGCCTGCGCAGACTGGCCCGCGAAATCGGCGATGGTCACGGGCCCCGAGAGGTGCTTCCAAGAAATCTCGCCCATCAGCATCCGGCCCAGCATCTTCAGGCTGAAGGTGGAGATGTCCCAGGTCTTCGCCAGGCCCTTGCCGAGGCTGCCGAAGACTCCGTGCCGCACCGTGATCAGCATTTTCTCGGCGTGCGCGGGCGGGATGAACGGCCCTGCGCCGATGCGTCCGATCCGCTGCTCGCCCGAGGCCACGCTTTCGGGCGTAATTTCCACCACTCTGGTTTTTCCCTCGGATTCCACCACCAGCTGCAAGGCCGCGCCGGGATGAGCGCGGATCTCCGCGACCAGGTTCTCCCAGGTGTCGATGCGCTTGTCGCCCGCGCGCACGATCCGCTCGCCCGGTGCGAGGCCGGCGCGCTCGGCCGGGCTGCCGGCCACGATCTGGCCGATGACCGGCTCGAGCGGTGGCCGGTAAAGGCGCAGCCCGACCCGCTCCAGGGCGTCGGCCTCCACCTCGTCGGTCGGGTACCCGCGCAGGTCGAGCGTCGCCTCGGCGAGGTTGCCGCGGCCGGTCTGCACCTCGAGGCGCAAGCTCTCGCGCTGGAGCGCGGCTTGCAGCACGCGCCAGCGCAGCTCCTGCCAGGTGGTGATCGCGGCGCCTTCGACCGACTGGACGGTATCCTGCGCGTGGAGCCCCGCCGCGGCGGCCACGCTTCCCGGCGGCGGCTCGGCGAGCACCGGGCGCGCCTCGGGCAGGCCGTATACGAAAAGTGCCGCGTACACGAGCACGGCGAACGCGAGGTTGAACGTCGGGCCGGCGATCACGATCGCGAGGCGGCGCCAGACGCTCTGGCGGTTGAACGCGCGGTGCAACTCTCCGGGCGCCACGGCGCCCTCGCGCTCGTCGAGCATCTTGACGTAGCCGCCGAAAGGAATCGCGGCGATGACCCACTCGGTGCGGTCGCGGCCGCGCCGCCACAGCGCGAGCGGGCGACCGAACCCGACCGAAAAGCGCAGCACCTTGACCCCGCACAGGCGCGCGACCAGGTAGTGCCCGTACTCGTGCACCACGATCAGCACGCCGAGCGCGACGATGAACGCGACGACAGTGTGGAGAAGACTCATCCTTGGTTTTTTATCCTGTTTGGCGGGGACAAATCGTGGTCTGTCGCTGTTTTTGTTGTATCGAAACGTTTCACGCCGCTTCCCTGAGCGCGATGCGCTCGAGCGCCTTGCGCCGCGCGATCGCGTCGGCCTCCAGGATCTCGGCCAGCGTGACCGCCGGCGCTGCGGCGATCCCGTTCAAGGTGTCCTCAATGACGGCCGCGATCGCGGTGAAGCGGATGCGCCTCGAGAGGAAGGCCTCGACTGCCACCTCGTTCGCGGCGTTCAGCACCGCGGGCGCGGTCCCGCCGGCGCGCAGCGCGGCCTGCGCGAGGCCCAGGCACGGGAAGCGCTTGGCGTCGAGCCGCTCGAACGCGAGGCTCTTCAGTGCGGCGAGATCGAGCGGGCGCGCGCCCGAGGCAATGCGCTCGGGATGCGCCAGTGCGTAGGCGATCGGCACGCGCATGTCGGGATTGGAG